>JALONY010000110.1 GCA_025454715.1 Anaerolineae bacterium | reverse complement strand
CGCCAGAAGCTGATTGGGATGCGGGCGACGGTGACGGTGCGCGGCGGGCAGATGGTGGTCGATTTTTCGGGCACATCTGGGCAGGTGGCCGGTAACGTGAACACGGTTGCGGCGGTCACGCAGTCGGCGGTGTTTTATAGTGTGCGGTTGCTCTCGGAAGAAGAGATACCGGTCAATGATGGGTGTTTCGCGCCGATCGAGGTCAACATCCCTGAAGCATCGTTGTTGAACGCACGGTTTCCGGCGGCGGTGGCGGTGGGGAACACCGAGACGAGCCAGCGGGTGGTCGATTGTGTGCTGGGGGCGTTGGCGTTGGCGTTGCCGGAGCGGGTGCCCGCGGCCAGCCAAGGGACGATGAACAACGTGACGATGGGCGGTCAGGTCGGGGGTAAAGCCTTCGTCTACTACGAGACGATTGGGGGCGGTCATGGCGCGAGCGCGTCAGGGGATGGCCTGAGTGGTCGGCACAGCCACATGACCAATACGCGCAATACGCCGGTCGAGGTGTTGGAGGCGGCGATGCCGATACGGGTGCGAGAGTATCGGTTGCGCGAGGGGTCGGGTGGTGTGGGGGTGCACCGCGGGGGTGAGGGAATTCGGCGGGTGTATGAATTGCGTGCGGCGGCGGCGGTAACGATTAACGCGGAACGGCGGCGGGTGTCGCCGTATGGGGTGCAGGGTGGCAAGGCGGGCGAGACGGGCGTGAGCCGTGTGATTCGGCGGCGGGGCGGGGTTGTCGAGACGCTGGCGGCCAAAGCGAGTATTCAGGTTGGGACAGGGGACATCATCGAAATCGAGACGCCGGGCGGGGGTGGCTGGGGGGTGATTTGACATGCTCACCGATTGTTTATCCGCCGGTCGGATGACGATTGGTATAATCACGCCAATTCGTGAAAAAATACACAGGAATGGCGGTCTTTGATGGGCGCGAAACTGCAAGGCGAGCAAAAATCGGCCTATGTGCAGAACATGTTCGGGCGGATTGCGGAGCGCTACAACGTGATGAACCGCGTGATGACGCTGGGGCAAGATCAGGCGTGGCGGCGGTTCGTTGTGCAGAAGGCGGAAGTTCCGGCGGGTGGGCGGGTGCTCGACCTCGCGACGGGGACGGGTGACATCGCTTTCGAGGTGTTGCGGGCGCAACCCAGCGCGGAGGTGGTGGGTGCCGACTTCGCATTGCCGATGATGTTCGTTGGGCAACGTGAGACGATTGGGCAGCAGGTGAAGTGGCTGGCGGCAGACGCGATGAACCTGCCGTTGGCCGACGGGCTGTTCGATGCGGTGGTGAGCGGCTATTTGGTGCGGAATGTGGTGGACATCCGCCAGACCTTGCGCGAGCAGGTGCGGGTGGCCAAGCCCGGGGGGCGGATCGTGATTTTGGACACGACGCCACCGCCCAACAACATCTTGCGCCCGTTCATCGTCGCTTACCTGAAATATGGCATCCCGTTGCTGGGGCGGTTGATCAGCGGGAAGCAGGGGGCGGATGCGTATGAGTATCTGCCCGAATCGACACAGGCGTTTAAAACGCCGCAAGAACTTGCGGCGCTGATGGTCGAGGTGGGGATTGAAAACGTCCAGTATCGGACGTTCATGTTTGGGACGATGGCGGTGCACTGGGGGCGCAAGCCAGCGCGTTGAGCGCGCTGGGCGTGGCCGTGCAGCGTCATTCGGTGTTGCGCGGCCCGCCGCCATCGCGGTGACGGAAGATGATGCGGCCACGGGTGGGGTCATAGACGCTCATCTCGACGCGGACTTTGTCGCCCGGGGCGATGCGGATGTAGAACTTACGCATCTTGCCGGAGAGATAGGCGAGGATGCGGTGTTTGTTGTCGAGCTCCACCATGAATTGGGCGTTGGGGAGGGCTTCGATGACCGTGCCCTCGACCTCGATTTTATCGTCAGCCATACGGCTCCTTGGGGTGACTAGGGGAGATAAGAAAACAGCAAAGACCGCTGCCAAAGGCGTGCTTCGGCAGCGGTCTGGGATGGTGTAGGCTGCCGCCTAGGATAGGGCGTGCTGGGCGGTTGTGCCGACGGGTGGGCGGGTGTGGCCTTTAGCGGCCAGACCCCTTGGACTGGCGGCGGCGGGAGCGGCGGATGGCCTTTTTCTCCTCGATGCGGCGCAGTTCACTTTTGCTGATGTGCCAGCGCTTGCGGCGGATGGTGCTGAGAATGCCGGCGTTGGTCACGCGCTTGCGGAAGCGACGGAGCAGTTGCTCTTGCGACTCGTTGGGCTTTAGACGAACGGTTGCCATGCGGTTTCACCCCCTTTCAGTGTGGGATTTTTGCACAAGGGGAGGCGTTGGCCTCCCCCTGAGGTGTCAAGGGTAGCGCGCAGAGGGGTTTAGGCCTCGGCGGGTGCTTCTTGTTCGGTCAATTCTACCGCAGCGGGGGCGGCGTTACCAGCGTTGGGTTGCCCCATCATGGGCGAGAGCTGCTTGGCGGGGTGTTGCTCTTGCCAAGCGCGGCGATCCTCGTCGCTGATGTCGCGCAGGCTGAGGCCGAGGCGTTGCTTCTCGGGCTCGATGCTGATGACGCGCATGAGCAGGTGTTGCGCCTCGTAGACGACCTGCGAGGGGTGGGTGGGGGCGGGGCTGCCCATTTGGCTGAGGTGCAAGAGCGCCTCGATGCCGGGCTCCATGCTGACGAACGCGCCGAAATCGGCGAGGCGCGAGATGGTGCCGCTGACGAGCTGGCCGACGTGGTACATCTCTTCGACCAGCGACCACGGGTTGGGCTGGAGGCGCTTGAGGCTGAGGCCGATGCGCTTGCCCTCGTCGTCGAGGCGGAGGACGTAGACGGTGACTTGGTCGCCGACGTTGAGGACTTCCTTGGGGTGCTTGACGCGGTGCCACGCCAGCTCGGAGATGTGGATGAGGCCGTCGGCGCCGCCGAGGTCAACGAACGCGCCGAAGTCGCGCAGGCCGCTGACCACACCGGTGCGAATTTCGCCTTCCTTCAGCTCGCCCAACAGGGTTTCCTTGCGGGCGTCACGGCGATCGCGTTGGGCTTCGCGTTGGCTGAAGACCAAGCGGCGACGCTTGCGGTTGACCTCGATGACCTTGAGGGTGATGGGCTGGCCGACCAAGCGCGACAGGTAGGCGCGGCGCTCGTCTTCGTTGAGGCCGCGGGGAAGGTCGGAGACGTGGCTGGCGGGGACGAACCCACGCACGTTGCCGAACAGGATGATGAGGCCGCCCCGGTTGGCGTCTGCCACGAAACCCTGCCAGTTCTCCTGCTTCTCGAGCAGTTCTTCGGCGTTCTTCCAGTCCTCGCTTTGGCGGGCTTGCGAGATGGACAAGACGAGGTTGCCGTCTTCGTCCTCCATGCGGAGGATGTTGACATCGACCTCTTGGCCGACGGCGTAGTCGGTGGGCTCTTGGCCGAGGCGCTCGATGTCGCCACGATCCACGAAACCGTCGCGCATCGAGCCGACGCCGACGATGAGGCCGCGATGGCTGATGGACAGCACCGTGCCGGTGACGGTGTCACCACGCTCGAAACTGGATTGGGAGAACGATTCTTCCAGCAACGCCTCGAAATCGATGTCGCTGGGCAGGGTAGAAAGATTGTGCATACAGGGTGACCCTCCGGACCAAAATTCTCTCAAGCGGTAGACAACAGAAAACTCGGCCTGCCCATGTGTGGTGTGTACATGAGGTGCCGAGTTCGGACAGCTAGGACGAGTGCCGGTGAATACGTGGTTCCTGCAAAATCGCAGGGTTGGCGCAGGCGCTGTTCTGAACATCCCCTTTGAGGTCGGAGCGCATTTTACAGAAAGCGTTAATCTTTGTCAACGACGTACACGGGGCGAGATGGTACGAGATTGGTTCTATTTGGTTGAAGTTGGTATTTTGTAGTATTGCCTATAACCGCGGTCGGCAAGCTGTGGGCGCGGGGATGTGGTTCGGCGATGGGACTGTGAGACATGACACAACAAGCGATAGACCTGCGGTGGTTGATTGGGCGGGTGATGAAACACCGCGGGGCTGCGACCGGCGCGTTGGGGTATGGGGTGGTGGCCGGTGTGACGACTGCGTTGGAGCCGTTGCTGATTGGTTATTTGGTCGATCGGCTGAGCAACGGGGCGGACATGCAGGAAATTTTGGGGTTCATCGGCGCTATCGTCGGGTTGGCGGTGGTGAATATTTTGGCGTACAACGAGTTGCGGAAATACAGCGGCGAGGTGGCGTATTCGGTCGATTATGACCTGCGGCGCTCGATTTTCGACAATATGGTGACGTTGGATCAGGGGTTTTACAAGCAGTACTCGAGCGGTGACCTGATTTCGCGGATGCACAACGACATGATGGTGATTTGGCGGCTGAACGCGCTGGGGTTCTTGCGGACGGGCACGGCGGTGTTCATGTTGATTTCGACCTTTATTTTGCTGGGGTTGACGAATTTTTGGCTGACGGTGTTGGTCTTCGTGGTGTTGATGGGGTCTACGGCGTTGCAGGTGCGCGCTGGGATGGCTTTGGCGCCCATCAGCGAGGACGTGCAGAACCAAGCCGGTGTGTTGGCGGGGTTCGTGCAGGACACGGTCAGTGGTATTCAGACCATTAAGACCACAGGGATGGAAGCGAGCTTCGGGCGGCAGTATGCGGCTGAGAACCAGCTATACCGCGATAAGTGGTTGCGGTTTCGGCGGCGCAACGAGCCGGTGGGGATGATCCCGAACGGGGTGAGCGAATTTACCTCGGCGGTGGTGGTGATGTTGGGCGGGGTGATGGCGATTGGCGGGCAGATGACGGTGGGCGAGTTCACCAGCTTCTTGCTGTATCTGGCATTCGTCAGCACGTGGCTGTTGAACCTCGGGACGGTGTATCAGCGCTGGCAGCAGGCCAAGGCCGCTTTGAACCGTTTGGCGCCGTTGATGCAGCCGACCCAAATCGAGTCTAAGCCGGACGCGGTGCCGATGCGCGAGGTGAAGGGTGAGATTCGCTTCGAGGGTGTCGGGTTGGAGCTGGACGGTGCGACGGTGCTGGACGGTGTCGATTTGACGATACGGGCGGGCGAGGTGGTGGCCATCGTCGGGGCGACCGGCAGCGGCAAGACACAATTGGTGAACCTGCTGGCGCGGGTGAATGACCCGACCCGTGGGCGGGTGTTGTTGGACGGGGTGGACGTTCGGGACATCGTGCTGGACGATGTGCGGTGGCTGGTGTCGTATGTGCCACAATCGACCTTTTTGTTCAGCAAGACATTGCGCGAGAACATCTTGATGGGCTTGGAGCAGGCCGACGAAATGGCCTTGGCCGAGGCGGTCGAGATTTCTAAATTGTCGAACGATTTGCCGCGCTTGCCCAAGGGGCTGGACACGATGGTGGGCGAGCGCGGGGTGATGTTGTCGGGCGGGCAAAAGCAGCGTGTGGCGATTGCACGGGCGATTTTGCGCGACCCGTCGGTATTGGTGTTGGACGATGCGTTATCGAGCGTGGACACCCACACGGCGGCGGATATTTTGGCGGGGTTGCGGCGGGTGTTCAAGACGCGCACCAGCTTGTTGATTGCCCACCGCGTGGCGACGGTGAAAGACGCCGACCGCATCATCGTGATGGAAAACGGGCGGGTCGTGGAAGACGGGACGCACGAGTCGTTGATGAAGACCGGCGGGTTTTATGCCAAGCTGGTGCAGCGTGAGATGGACAGCGACGCGGTATCGGCCTAGGGGCACAGGAAGCGAGGAACGGGTATGGCCGTCGGGACGATGAAACAGGTGGCGCAGGATGAACAAGCGCCATCCGACCGGTATTTGTTGTGGATGTTGGGGCTGTTCTTGAAGCCGTATGCGGTGCATTTGGCCGTTATTTTCGCGTTGTTGCTGGGGGTGTCGCTGTTGTCGCTGTTGCCGCCGTTCTTGATCCAGCAGGCGGTGGACGGCCCGATTGCCAGCGGGGAGGCCAGTGGGCTCATCCCGATTGCGGTGGTGTATATGGCAGTGGTTCCGGCGATTTTCGGGATGCGGTTTTATTACACCTATCTGTTGCAGACGGTGGGTCAAAATGCGCTGGTGGCGATTCGTCAGCGGTTGTTCGACCATGTGACGCGGCTGGATATGCGGTATTTCAACACCACGCCGGTGGGGCAAATCGTGGCGCGTTTGACGACCGAT
>JALONY010000109.1 GCA_025454715.1 Anaerolineae bacterium | reverse complement strand
CCAAATCGACCGTGTAACCGGTCGTCCCCCACGAAAAACGCTGCCGCTCGGCACTGCCCAAGCTGGCCACCGCCGCCGACCCGTTCAACGTCACGCTGGCGACGAACGCACCCTTGCGGTAGGGGTCGCGCAACACGATTTCACCCTGCGAATCGACATCACTGGGGCGCACCCGCCCGCCAATCGGGAAGGCACGCGCCCCCTGCACCACTTCCTCGCGCAGGTCGGTGCCGGTGATGCCCAACGACCCACGGCTGGCCTGTACCGTCACGTCCATCGGCACGGTCGAGACGAACAAAAACTGATACAGCGCCACCCCGCCCAGCGTCACCAACGTGCAAAACGTGAAAAACGAGGCCAGCATCACCGCCCACGCCACCCGCTCGAGGCGGGTCGAGAGCGGCATGGGCCGATCTGCCGAATACACCTGCTGCGACATGGTATCCCTTGTCTTTGCGCCACTGGAAAGACGGGTGAGAGCCTTACCGCCCGTCTCGACTCAGCCGAAACCGTCGGTTATAATATCACAACACTCTAAACTCTAGTCAATTCTCGGAGCGTTCTGTCATGTCCGGTCACAGCAAATGGTCTACCATTAAGCGCGCCAAAGGCGCCGAAGACGCCAAGCGCGGCAAGATTTTTACCCGCGTCGCCCGCGATATCATGATTGCGGTGCGTGAGAGCGGCGGCGAAGAAGCCAGCAACCCCAAGCTGAAAATCGCCATCCAGAAGGCCAAGGCCGCCAACATGCCCAAGGACAACATCGAGCGCGCCATCAAGCGCGGCCTCGGCGAATTGGGCGACGGCGTGCAGATGGAAGAAATCACCTACGAGGGCTACGGCCCCGACGGCATCGCCTTCCTGATTGACGTGCTGACCGACAACAAAAACCGCTCGGTGGCCGACATCAAGCGCGTCTTCAACCGTGCGGGCGGCTCGCTGGCCTCGGCGGGGTCGGTGGCGTGGCAATTCACCCAAAAGGGCTACCTGCGCGTCAAGCCCGACGGCGTCGATTTCGATGCGCTGTTCATGACTGCCGCCGACGCCGGTGCCGACGACGTGACCGACGAAGACGGCGCGTTTGCCGTCTACACCCCGCGTGAGCTGCTCGCGCCGGTCGAGAATGCCCTGACCGCCGCAGGCTACAGCGTCCTCGAGTCGGAATTGTTCTGGCAACCCAACACCGAGACCGAGGTCGCCATCCCCTCGGCGGTCTCCAACCTCAAGCTGCAAGAGGCGCTCGAAGAGCTGGACGACGTGCAAAGCGTGGCCAGCAACCTGAGCGTGACCGACGACGCCCTCGCGGCGCTCGAGACGGCCTAACCCGCCTCATGTTGGCGCTGGGCATCGACCCGGGTACCGCCATCGTCGGCTATGGGCTGGTGCGCGAGCTTTCGGACGGCGCGCTCCAGCCCGTCGCCTACGACGTGATTACCACCCCCGCCGGGATGCCGATGTGGGAGCGGCTGGAAATCATCTACGATGGCCTGACCGCCGTCCTGCGCCAATATAAGCCCGACCGCGTCGGTGTCGAGGAGATGTTCTTCGCCAAAAACGTCACCACCGCCATCACCGTCGCCCAAGCCCGCGGCGTCATCATGCTGGCGCTCCACCAAGCCCGCATCCCCATCGCCGAGTACAAGCCCAACGCCGTCAAGCAAAGCCTGACCGGCTACGGTGCCGCCGATAAGCGCCAGATGCAAGAGATGGTGCGCCTGATGCTCGGCCTCGACAAAATCCCCAAGCCCGACGACGCTGCCGACGCCCTCGCCATCGCCATCACCGACCTGCACAGCGCCCGTTACAGCACCCTCGGAGGAGATTGGGGATGATTGCCCTCGTTCAAGGCCAGCTCGCCCACGACGGGCGTGACCACGTCGTGTTGATGGCCGGTGGCGTCGGCTACAAGCTGTTTTGCCCGCCCACCCTCACCGGCGCATTGGGCGACACCCTGACCGCCCACACCTCGCTCATCGTCCGCGAGGACTCGATGACGCTCTATGGCTTCACCACCGCCGCCGAGCGCGACCTGTTCGAGTTGTTGCTGACCGTCAGCGGGGTCGGCCCCAAGGTCGCCCTCGCCATCCTCTCTACCCTCTCCAGCGACTCGCTCCGCAACGCCGTGGTGGCCGACCGCCCCGAAATCCTGACCCGCGTCCCGGGAATCGGTAAGAAAACCGCCCAAAAAATCCTCTTTGAACTGAAGGACAAGCTCGCCGGTGGCGGCCTCGACGCCGTGCCGGTGGCCGCCTTCAACGACGTGAACAGCGATGTCATCGACTCGCTGGTCGCGCTCGGCTACAGCATCGTCGAAGCTCAGACCGCCGTCCAAGCCCTGCCCCCCGACGCCCCCAACTCGGTCGAGGAGCGCCTGACGCTGGCGTTGCGCTACTTCGCTTAGTGTGCCGGAGAAGAGACCCATGCGAACCCCCGCAGGCCGCGATTGTAAACACTACTACGAGGACTTTCACCGCGGGCGCAACATCCAAGAGTGCCGCCTCGCCAAAGAAAACCTCGACTCCAAGCGCTGGCACCCCACCGACTGCGCCAAATGCCGCGTCCCCGACATCCTCAACGCCAACGCCTCGCCCGACCTCGCCCTAACCCTGACCATCCGCTCCAAACTGTTGGGGTTCGTGCGCGTCCTCGACATCACCGCCACCTGCCTGCGCCACCGCATCCCCGTCCCCGACCCCTATGTCGGTTGCCCCGAGTGCGCCAAAGCGCGCACCGACGGCCTCGACTTGTTCCGAAAGGCGCTCGAAGGCACCGATGATTAAAGCCGTCTTTTTCGACCTCGACGACACCCTGCTGGGCAACCCGACCGACTCGTTCATCCGCGGTTATCTGGGCAGCCTGACGCGCTATTTCACCGCACGCTGCAACATCGACCCCGCCCCGACCATCCGCAAGAGCATCCCGGTCGTCTCGGGCGCCCGCACCGGCGACCAAAACAACCTCGACCTGATGCTGGCCATGCTCGAGCCGACCTTCGACCGCCCCGCCGCCGAGATACGCGCCCTGTTCGAGGACTTCTACGCCGAGGAATACCCCGCGCTCCACACCCTCACCCACCCGGGCGCGCGCTCCGCCGAAATCATCGACCGCACGCGGGGCGCGGGCTACAAAGTCGTCATCGCCACCAACCCGCTCTACCCCGAGAGCGCCATCCGCCAGCGCCTCGCGTGGGCTGGCCTCACCCCCGACTTCGCCGCCTACGATTTCGTGACCACCGCCGAGGCGATGCACTTCGCCAAGCCCAACCCCGCCTATTACGCCGAGATTCTGGCGCGGGTCGGCCTCGAGCCGGATGAGGTCGTGATGGTCGGCGACCACCCCATCAACGACCAACACGCCGCCTCGGCCATCGGCTTGCACACCGTCAGCATGGACGTGCACCAGCACGACTCGTATTTCGAGGTGCTGCCGCGCTTCGCCATGTGGCAACCCAACCCGCTCCAGCCCGCCGCCATCGCCCCGCAATGGCTGGGCAACCTCGGCGCGTTGTTCGGCCAAATCGCCGATATGCCCGCCCATTTCTGGAACCAACACCCGTTCGAAAACGAGTGGTCACCCCTGCAAATCGTGTGCCACCTGTACGAGCACGAGGGGTTGGTGCACCGCCCACGCCTCCAGACGATCCACGCCCAAGACAACCCGTTCATCGCAGAGCCGCCCGCACCCGCCAACGCCACCGACTTCCCACCCTGTTTCGACGACGGGGCACAGGCCGCCCGCGCCTTCTTCGCGGCGCGCCAAGACACCCTGCGCTTCATCGAGTCACTCGCCCCAGACGCTTGGGCGCGCCCAGCACGCCACAGCATCTTCGGCCCGACCACCCTGCTCGAGATGGCCTATTTCACTGCCCAACACGACCGGTTACACTTACGCCAGTTGTGCCAAACCATCGGAGGCTGTGAGTAATCCATGAGTCTGCTGCTGCTGATACACACCGCCGTCACCTTCATCCTCGTCGGCCTCATCCTCACCATTCAGTTTCTGCACTACCCGCTGATGAGCATGGTCGGGCGCGAGGCGTTCGTGGCCTACGAGCTGGAGCATATCAACCGCATCACCTTGCTGGTCGGCCCCATCATGATGGTCGAGTTGCTCACCGCTGGCCTGTTGATCGGTTTTCAGGGAGACCCACCCGCCCGTTTGATGTTGTGGGGCAGTTTCGCGCTGTTGGCCGTGGTCTGGATCGTGACGGCTTGCGTCAACGTCCCGCAGCACAACCGCCTCGCCGGTGGCTTCGACGCCGCCACCCACACCGCGCTGGTCGCCTCCAATTGGATTCGCACCCTCGCATGGTCGGGGCGCGGCGCGCTCTTGATTGGTGTATGGGCGCGCCTCGGATTAAACGTGGTTTAAGACTCTTGTGAGTGAGTTGGTTGACCGCTCATCGGGGTCAGTGTATACTAGTTTTAGTTAGTTCTGAACGTCACAAACAAACTTGCACTCAAACACACCGCGCAGAGAAGTTGAGGGGCGCATCTCATGGCGATGAACGTAGCATACACCTACACCAACGGTCACTCATCCGACCGGCTTGACCTCGACGCCCGCGTCCAAGACGCGCTCGAGGCCATCGATCACCGCATGGTCACCGCCTGCGACTCCGACGTGACGGTGCTGCGCGACGCCAGTCGCCACATCCTCGCGGCGGGTGGCAAGCGCTACCGCCCGCGCCTGACCGTCTTGGCCTACTTGGCCTGTGGCGGCAAGAACCCTGCCGACGTGACCGACCTCGCCGCCGCGCTGGAGCTGGTGCACACCGCCAGCGTCGTCCACGACGACATCAACGATCACGGGGTGATGCGCCGTGGCCGCCCGTCGGTCAACGCCATCTGGGGGCGCACCTTCGCCCTCCTGACCGGTGACTTCTTGTTTACCAAGGTCTATGAGCTGATGGCGCCCCACCGCGACCTGAACGTCGTGCTGGCCGAGGCCACCGTCGCGCTGGTCGAGGGCGAGACGCTTCAGGCGCAAGCCGTGAAGGAAAACCGCTTCACCCGCGAGGTCTACATGGACATCATCGCCCGCAAGACCGCCGCGCTGTTCAAGGCCGGCGCCATCTTGGGGTCGCGCAAGGCCGGTGCCAAGCCCGACGTGGTCGAGGCGCTGGCGCTGTACGGCTATAACATCGGCCTCGCCTTCCAAGTCATCGACGACATCCTCGACCTGACCGCCGACAGCATCCAGCTCGGCAAGACCTCCGGCATCGACCTCGACCAAGGCCGTGGGTTCGCCGCCGTGGCCGATAAGCCGGTCGAAGACCCGATGGAAGCCATCAAGCGCAAGGCGTTCTCCGGCGACACCATCCAAAAAGGCCGCGACCAAGCCCGCGTGCTGGTCGAGATGGCGATTGCCCAGCTCGACGTGCTGCCCGACTCGGCGGCCAAGAGCGCGCTGGTCTCGCTGGCGCACCAGACGATCGACCGCATCAACTAACCGACCGCACCGGTCAGACCACCCCAGACGGGTTTGCGCTATACTTGGCGCAAACCCGTTTTTTGTCGCCTACGCCTGCCAAGGATGCCCCGCCCATGCCCCTATCCGTGCTGACCATCGACCAGATGCGCGCCCTAGAAGCCGACGCCGACCAAAACGGCTACCCGTATGACCGGATGATGCAAGACGCGGGCGGGTGCGTGGCCGAGCTGGCCGCCCAGCGCGCCCGTGACCACTTCGACTCACCCGTGCGCGTCACGGTCTTGGTCGGCAGCGGCGGCAACGGCGGCGATGGCCTGATTGCGGCGGTGCGTTTGCGCCAGCTCCTGCCCGACTCGCAAGTCCGCACTCTGTTGCAGACCCGCCGCGAGGACGACCCGCTGGTCGAGGCCGCCCTGAGCGCGGGCGTGTTCGTCGCCTATTCCGAGGATGACCGCGACGGGCGCGTCATCCGCCAGATGGTCGGCAGCGCCGACCTGCTCATCGACGCGGTGCTGGGGTTCGGGGCGCGCCTGCCGGTCAAGGGCGAGGCACAGCGCATCTTGCGCTTCGCCCGCCAAGCTCTGAATGAGCGCGCCAACGCCCGCCAAGCCCGCCCGCTCAACACCCCGACCGCAGGGGGGCAGGTGCAGCGCCCGCCCAAGCAATGGGTCATCGCCGTCGATTGCCCGTCCGGCCTCGACCTCGACACCGGCG
>JALONY010000108.1 GCA_025454715.1 Anaerolineae bacterium | reverse complement strand
GAGCACCGGCCAAGCCAAGCCGCGCTCAGTCGTCAATTTGTGGACGAGCCGCCTGATGCTGTACGACAGCCTGCACCCGCGCTGGAAGGCCGCCCTCGCTCGCCGCATCATCGCCGTGGGCATGGCGCGCAAAGCCCAAACCGAGACCGACCCCGCCCTGCGCGATGCCTATCGGACAGTCGCCGACCTCGCCACCCGCCGGAACGCCCCATGACCCCACACCTGACCGCCATTGTCCTGACCCGCGGCGACTCGCCGTATCTGCGCGAGTGTCTCGCGGCGCTGGCGTTTTGCGACGCCCGCCTGCTGTTCGCCAGCGGCACCACCCCCGATACCGCGCAACGCGCCGCCAATGGCCAAGCGCGCTTGGTCGTCCGCCCGTTCGAATGGCCAAGCGCGCTTGGTCGTCCGCCCGTTCGATGATTATGCCACCCAACGCAACGCCGCCCTCGAGGCGGTGCGCGGCACGACCGATTGGGTGTTGTTCATCGACGACGACGAAATCGTGACGCCCGCGCTGGCCGAGGCGGTGCGGCACGCCCTCAGGCAGGGCGACGCTTACGCCGGTTGGCGCATGACCCGCCACAATTACATCTTCGGCAAGCTGACCCGTGGCGCGGGCTGGTACCCCGATTATCAAACCCGCTTGCTGCGGGTGGGCGCGGCGCGCTACGACCCGACCCGCAAGGTGCATGAGCTGGTGATGCTCGACGGCGCGTTGGGCACGCTCGAGACGCCGATTGTGCATCACAATTACGAGACGCTGGCGCAGTTCATCGCCAAGCAACGCCATTACACGGCCTACGAGGCCAATATCTTGTATGAGCAGGGCATCCGCCCCAAGCCGCACAATTATGTCTTGCAGCCGTTGCGCCATTTTCGTTGGCGTTACCTGACGTTGGGCGGCTGGCGCGACGGGCTTCACGGCCTGCGCTTGAGTGCGCTGATGGCGTGGTATGAGCTGCAAAAATACCGCATTTTGGGCGGGTTGTGGCGCAAGCGGTGAGCGGTGTGGAGGGCGCTAGAGCGGGGAAGTACAGGGTTTGGGGCCGGTGGGATTCGAACCCACACGCACTCTCGTGCAGAAGTTTTTAAGACTCCCGTGGCTGCCATTTCACCACAGCCCCAAATTTCAGGGGTATTGTAGCGCCATTCCGCCCGTTTCGGCAAGCCACAACGGGCGGAATGGGCAGGTTTTAACACATCACGGGTTGGGATCGAGTGTTTCGATGGCGACCCCGACCGGCGCAGGAACCCGAAACGCGAAAAACGGCTCGGACGGCAGCCATGGGGTATCGCGGCGAGTCTCGACGCGCTGGAGGTTGCCGGTGGGGAACCAGCGTTGCAAGATGGCTCCGCTATCGGGGTCGTCGCCGCTGAAGATGATGAGCAGGTCGCGCTCTGGGTCGAGCCGGAACGGGTCATCGGGATTGCGCTGCATTCCGGCGCGCAACATGCCGGGCAGGATGTCGGTGGGGATGTCGCCCTGTGTGAAGCGCCCGGGGGGCAAACCCGCCGTGATGGCCACACCCCGATAATCGAAGAAGTGGGCATAGCTGAGCAGGTAGACATTGCCCCACGCCCCGCCGCTCTCGACGAAGCCGCGCATGTAGCGCCCGACCTCGCGCTCTGGGCTCCACGACGACAGGTAGAAGTCGGTGTAGGGGCCGCGCAAGACGGTGAGGGCGTGGTTGCCCGATTGCCATAGCACACCGGCGGCGACCACCACCATCACGCCCTGTCGCCAGCGCCGAGGCAAGAGCGCCCCCAGCGCCGTCAACCCCCCGACCAGCCCCAGCCCGACCAACAGGTACGCGCCCGGCATCGCGCCGCTGGCGCGGGTGTTGCTGGGGTTTTCGATCGGGTTGGCGATGGCCGAGGCCGACGGGACGAGCATGAGCAAGGCCGACCCGACCATCAGCACGGCCACGGCATCGCGCCGCCGCACCGCCCAGACCGCCAACCCGCCCAGCCCCGCGTACATCAGCCCGCCCGCCAACGGGTCGAGCGCCGGATAGTTGGGGGCGTTGTGGAGCCACGTGATGTCACCGCGATAGGTGAACAGCCCGAGCGAGACGACGAAATTTTGCCCCAAGAGCGGCAAGTTTTGCCCGAAGGCCGCCAAGCGCTCATTGACGGTCGGGGTGCGCGGCACACACCCGCCCTCGGCGTTGTAATCGCAGATGATGTCGTCGCCCAGCAAGCGCCCCGCAGCGCGCCGCCAAAAGTCATCGGGGAAGTCGTTGGCGAAGCGCAACAGCGGCACGAACGCGGCCAGCGTGATGAGCGCCATCACCAGCAGGTTGACCGCATACGCCACGCGCTGGCGCCATGTGCGGGCGATGAACAGCACCCCCAAGACCACCGCCAAAAACGCCACCAGCGGCAATAAGCGCAGGGCTTGGTAGCTGTAGAGGCCGAACCCGAGCGCCATCCCCGCCCAGAGCGCGTCGGCGCGGTGGTTGTGGCGGACGAGCCGCACCAACGCCAACAACGCGAGGCCGGTCACCAGCGGGGTGAGCATGATGCGTAGCGAGACGCGGGTGACGACCAGATGCCAGTACCCGACGGCGGCCACCCCTGCGAACGCCAGCCCAATCAGGTTGGCGCGGCGCGTGTCCTCGCCACCGAGGGCGCGCCCCAAGAAGAAGAACACCAGCACCCCCAGCCAGCTCTCGATGGCGGCGGCCAATTTGAGGGTGGTGAAGTTGAGGCCGCCGGTGAGCGGCGAAATCAGCGCGAGGAAGTACATCTGGAACGGCTCGCGCCCGCCGTTGTTGGCGAAGAAGATATCGCGGTCACCATCGGCCACGCGCTGGGCGTCCAGCAATTTTTCGATGTGGTCACTGGTCATCTCGGCGGGGATGTCGATGAGGTCATAGGCGCGCATGTAGGCGGCCAGCGCCAAAATCGACAGCAACCCCAGCCATACCCAGCGTTGGGCGCGCACCGAGGCCGCCAGCTCGCGCACCCACCGCCTGACCACCTGCCGAGGGTCGGTGTGGTGCGGCCAAAAGGCGATGACCAGCATCTCGAGGCCAATCACCCAGCACAGCACGCCCAAGAAGGTGAATTGGTTCGGGCTTTGCAAAAAGTACCCGCCCGCCAGCATCGGTAGCGCAATCAGGAATGGGCGCACCCGAAACGGCAAGGAGTCGTTGGGGGGTGCCCATGTCGGGGCGGCGGGCAAGCGCCCCGCTCGCCACGCCACGCCCTCTGCGGCGGCGGCCAGCCCGACGGCCAGCAACCACCACCCCAAACCGTCGGTCACGGGCGCGTAGGCCAGCAGGCTTTGGCGGCCAATGCTGGTTAGGGTGGGCTGTGCGACCACCCAACAGCCGAGGATACCCGCCAAAATCGCCCCAAGCCAGAGCGTCCAGCGCATCCATGCCGTGCGGTCGAACAAGCGACCGGCGACCGGTGCGACGGCGGTTTGGGCAGGGGTTGCCGTCACCCACACCGGTCTGGCGGGAGCCTCGCGGCGGGTGCTGGCGCGCAAAGCGCCCCATGTGCGGCGCGGGGCGCGCGCCCATTCGCGCAGGGCTTCGGCCAGCGTCAGGTCGTCAAAGCGGCGTTCATCGGTCATGGGCACTCCCTCGATGGGCTGCGGTGGGCAGAGATGGCTTAAACTATGCCACACATCGGGGCGGCACGTCACGGGGGATTGTAAGAATAAGCCCATTTTATCGTCGTGTAAACGTGTGTAAGTGTCTATTGTTCTGTCGCAAAAGCGGGGATATAGTGTTGTGTGATGGGGGCGCACGAATGAGCCATGAGCGACGAACAAGCCTTTCACACCAATTTGATGGACGGTATGAACGCCTTCCAGAGCGCACGCAACCGTGCGTTTTGGCAAGAGATGTTCGCCGTTTTGCGCGGCAAATCGCCGGAGCTGCTCAGCTTCGACGAGATTCGCGCCCGTTTGCGCCTGCACGAGGAGCTGTATCGCGGGTTGCAAGACATCCCGGTCGATAAGATTCGCGGGAGCGTCGGGCGGTACCGCGATTTCACCAGCACGTTCTTGCCGCGCAAGAACCAGATGCAAGAGCGCTGGAGCCGCGTGTACGCGGTCGCGCACAGCATGACCGGCCTGCCGCCCATCGAGGTCTATCAGGTCGGCGATGTGTACTTCGTGCGCGATGGCAACCACCGCGTCAGCGTGGCCAAGCAACTGGATATGAAGACGATCCAAGCCCACGTGACCGAGATTGCCACGCCCGTGCCGTTCTATGCGGGCATGACCGACGAGGACATCGACTCGGCCAGCGCCTATGCCGATTTCTTGAACGCCACCGGCCTGAGCCGGACGCGCATCCACCACCAACCGCTACGCCTGAGCGACCCGTCACGCTATCCCGACTTGCTCGACCTGATTCGGGTGCATCGCGTCATCCTCGGCGAGAGCCGCGGCCAACCGGCCTCGATTGAGCAGGCCGCCGCCGATTGGTACGACCATGTGTACCGCCCCGCGGTGACCAACATCCGCAAATACAAGGCGATGGACGCCCACCCTGACCGCACCGAGGCCGACCTGTTTTTGTGGTTGGTGGGCAACCTGCGCGATTTGCGCGCCGCTTTCGACGAGTTCGAGGACGACGACAACCGCGAGGTGCTGGTGTCGTATTTGCGCTCGCACGGGGTGGCCGTGCCGGATGATTTCTTGGCCAATGACCACAACCCGACCGAGCTGAGCATCGAGTATATGGAGCGCGCCGTCACGGTTGCCGACGCGCAGCGTAGCGCCGATGCCCCCGACGGCGCGGCGGGTGCCGACGACCACGCATGAGCCAACCGTTCAGCCGTGCCGAGGTCTTGGACGCGGCGCGGCGCTTGGGCTTCAGCGGGGCGGGCGTGGTGCCTGCCCAACCCTCGCCGTATCTGGACGCTTACTTCGCGTGGGTTCAGGCGGGTTATCACGCCGGTTTGTACTACATGGACAGGCCAGACCGCACCGCCCGCCGCCGTGACCTCGGCGAGGTGCTGGCCGGTGCGCGCTCGGTCGTGTCGGTCGCGCTGGATTATGGCGCCCTCGCGCCCGAGGCGTGGCTGCACGACCCGCGCCGTGGGCGCATCGCCGCATATGCGTGGGGCATGGACTATCACGTCGTCCTGCGCGACCGGCTGAAGCGCTTGGCCGCCGACCTCAAGCGGATGCGCCATAAAGCGATGGTCTACGTCGATTTTGGGGCGTTGCTGGAGCGGAGCCACGGCGAAAATGCCGGTTTGGGGTTCGTCGGCAAGAATACCTTGCTGATCCACCCACGCCGCGGCAGCACATTTTTCTTGGGCGAAATCGTCACCACCGCCGAGTTCGACTCGTATGATGCGCCACTGGCGCCCGCGCCGTCGTGCGGGCGGTGTACGCGCTGCTTGGCCGCCTGCCCGACCGATGCGTTTCCACGCCCGTTCGTGCTGGATTCCAACCGCTGCATCAGCTACCACACCATCGAAAACGCGGGCTGGACGCCGCGCCGGTTGCGGGCGCGCTTCGGCAATTGGGTGTTCGGCTGTGATGTGTGTCAGGACGTGTGCCCGTGGAACCGCTTTGCGCCGGTCAGTGATGACGCGGCCTTCCCCAGCCCGCCAGAGCACCGCGCCGCCCCGCCCCTGCGTGACCTGCTCAGCCTGACCGAGGCGGGCTATCGGGCACGCTATGACGGTGGGGTGGTCTTGCAGATTGGGCGCGAGCGATGGGTGCGGAATGCGTGCATCGCGGCGGGCAACAGCGGCGATGTCGGGCTGGTGGGCGCGTTGGAGGGGTTGATGATGCACCCCGCCCCGCTCATCCGCGGCCACGCGGCGTGGGCGGTCTGGCGCTTGGCGGGGTGGGGGCGCGGGCATGACCAACTGCTGCGCCGCGAGCGTGACGACGGGGTGCTGGCGGAGCTGGCCGCCCTGCGGGAGGGCTGGGATGATGCGTCGGGCTGAGGGGGCTGGCCGCGCCCCAAAGCCCATACGCTCAACCATAAAGCCTGAGACGACGCTCCTTCGCCCGCTATCGTTCTACCACAGCCCGCGCTCGCCCCGTTCGGCGTCGAGGAGGGCGCGCTTGCGCTCCACCCCCCATTTATAGCCGGTCAGCGCGCCGCTCGCCCCAACCACCCGATGGCACGGGATGACCAACGCCACCCGATTGGACGCGCAAGCCGAGGCGACCGCCCGCGCACCGGTCGGCATCCCCAGCGCGTCGGCGACCTCGCGATAGGTGCGTGTTTGGCCGCGGGGGATGGCTTGAAGCGCCTGCCACACCCGCCACTGAAAGGCGGTCGCTTGCACGTCCAAAGGCACATCCAGCGGCTCGCCCTCGACCACGTGCGCCATCACTTGCGCGCCCCACGCGGTCAAAGGTGCGTCGTCGCTGGCGCGCACGCGCTGGGCGTTGGGGAACTCGGCGGCCAGCGCCGCCTCTGCCGCCTCGGGCGAGGTGTGTAGCTCCGCCGCGCACAGGCCGCGCTCGGTGGCCGCCAACAGCAGCACGCCAAAAGCCGACTCGAGGGTGTGATAGGTGATGGTCATGCCTTGCCCGCCTTTGCGATAGGTGCTGGGGGTCATCCCCA
>JALONY010000107.1 GCA_025454715.1 Anaerolineae bacterium | reverse complement strand
CGAAGGGGTCATCGCCGACGGGTTCGATGTCAGCCAAGCCTTCACCAACCAATTCGCCGAGGCCGCCGAAAATGACTGAGCAAGCCGCCATCGATCAGGTCGAGACAAGCCAGAACGTCCCCATTCGCAATCGGATCTCGTTTCGGCTCATCCTAACCAATATCTTCTTGGCCGTGGTGCCGGTGGCGCTGATTACCGCGCTGGTCTTGGCACTGCTCACCAACCAGATTGAGACCGACACGCTCAGCGACCTCGACGCGCTGGCCGGGCAAAAGGCCGTCCGCCTCGAAGAGTGGTTGGATGCCAATACCACGACCCTGCGCGTGGTTACCGAGAGCAACATCATCTTCAACAACGCGCTGACGGCCAGCAACGCCAACCAAACCATCGCCGCGGGCGTGGTCACACGGTATCTGGGGCAAATCGCCGAGACCGACCCCAAAATCGTCTCGTTCATCTTGTATGACCTCGACGGGCGGGTCATCTCGGCCTCCGACCAGCGCTTCATCGGGCGTTTGGTCAACCGTCAACCCTACTTTGCCAACAGCGTCAACGCCCCCGACGACCTGCACATCGAGCCGCCCTTTTTCGACATCAGCGAAAACGCGCTGGTCTTGGTCGTCACCGACATCATCGAAGACCTCGAGACCGACGAGCCCATCGGGGTCTTGGCGGCCTATCTCGATACCGATACCCTCAGCGACATCATGATTGACCGCACCGGCCTCGGCGAGACCGGCGAGACCTACTTGGTCAGCGGTGAGAACAATTATTTTCTCACGCCCAGCCGTTTCGCCGCCCAAGGCTTCACCCAAAACCGCGCTTACCGCAGCACGGGCATCGATAGCGCGCTGAACGGCCAAGACGGCGAAAGCCTGTACAACGATTATCGCGGTGTGCCGGTCATCGGCAATTATCGCTACATCGCCAGCCTCGACTCCGCCTTGCTGACCGAAATCAACCAATCCGAAGCATTCGAGGTGATCGAGACGGTACGCCTCAGCGTGCGCTACAGCGTCTTGATTGCGATGGCGGTCGCGGCGAGCGTCGGGGTGTGGAACGCCCTCAGCATCTCGCGCCCCATCAGCGACCTGACGACCACGGCCACCCGCATCGCCAGCGGCAAGCTGGAAGAGCGCGCCCCGCGCCTCGGCAACAACGAGGTCACGGTCTTGGCCACCACCTTCAACACCATGGCCGACACCCTGACCCACACCCTGACCGACCTCGACCACAAAGTGACCGAAATCGCGCAGGCCAACGACAAACTCCGCGTCGCCAACGCCAAGGTGCGCGAGGCCGCCCGCCTCAAGTCCGAGTTCCTCGCCAACATGTCGCACGAGTTGCGTACCCCGCTCAACGCCATCATCGGCTTCACCGGCATCATGCTAGAGGGCTTCTCGGGCGAGATGGACGACGAGGCGCGCCACATGACCAGCCGAGTCTATGAAAACAGCCAAAACCTGCTGCGCCTGATTAACGAGGTGCTCGACATCGCCAAAATCGAGTCGGGGCGGCTCGACCTCGTGCGTACCGCCTTCGACCCGCACGCGCTGGCGCGCCAATGGCAGTCCAGCGTCGGCATCTTGGCCGAGCAAAAGGGCTTGCGCTTCGTCGTCGAGGTCGATGCCAAACTGCCCAAGAAGCTGTATGGCGACCCCGAGCGCATCGGGCAACTCGCGCTCAACCTCTTGTCGAACGCCTTCAAGTTCACCGATAGCGGCACCGTCACGCTCAACCTCGTCAACATCGGCAAATCGTGGTGCATCAGCGTGCGCGATACCGGCATCGGCATCCCCGCCCACGCCAAAGAGTACATCTTCGACGAGTTCCGCCAAGTGGACGGCTCATCGCGGCGCGCCTATGGCGGCACCGGCCTCGGCCTCGCCATCACCCGCAAGCTGGTCTTGATGATGGGCGGCACCATCTCGGTCGATAGCGAACCCGGCAAAGGCTCCGAATTCATCATTACCCTCCCACTCATCGAGTCGCTCGAACCTCGCGAATCAAGCGGGGAAGTCGCACTGCCCGCCCTGCCCTAGCCCTGCACACGCCACACAGACCGAGAGGAGCACACCGCAATCATGAAGCCGAACAAAGACATCCTGAAGGGTTGGAAATTGCTGATCGTCGAGGACGAGCCCGACAACCTCGACGTGATTGGCCGCATCCTCAACCATTTCGGTGCGACCATCGAAACGGCCACCGACGGCAAGGAGGGCTTGGCCGCCCTCGAGCGCTTCACCCCCGATGTCATCATCAGCGATATCTCGATGCCGGTGATGGACGGCTGGGAATTTTGCTACACCGTGCAAAACACCCCCGCCATCGCCCACATCCCGCTCATCGCGCTGACCGCCCACGCCATGCTGGGCGACCGCGAGCGCGCCCTTGCGGCGGGCTTCAGCGGCTACATCACCAAGCCGATTACGCCCGGCACCTTCATCACGCAACTTTTGGAGCACCTGCAAATGCACCCCAGCTTCAAAGACCGCTTCCATTCGTCGGCGTCACAAGCCTAACCCTACCCGCGTAAAGGACACCCCCTCATGCAAGATTGGCATATTCTGGTCGTCGAGGACGACAAAGACGGGCAAGAACTGGTCAGCCGGATGCTGAAATATCACCGCATCCCGCACCAAGTGGCCGAAAGCGGCGAAGAAGCCATCGCAATGCTCCAACAAAACGCCTTCACCGCCTGCGTCATCGACCTCGCGCTCCCGGGCATCGACGGCTGGGGCGTGCTCAAGAAGGTGCGTACCACCCCAGAGCTCAGCCACCTGCCGTGCATCGCCGTGACGGCCTTTCACTCGGCAGAGGTGGCGGTCAAGACCATCGAGGCGGGCTTCACGGCCTACTTCCCCAAGCCGCTGGAGCCGACCTCGTTCGTCCGCGAATTGGTGCAGGTCATCAACGAGGCGTAACGAACACGCGCTCGAAGTTCATGACGGGGTGGCGCCCTTGCGCGGTCAAATCCGACACGCCGCGCTGGGCGTAGCCGAGGCGCGCATAAAAGCGCATCAACGGCGCGTTGCTGGCCACCCCGTCGAAGCGTAGCGCGTCGTAGCCCGCCCCCTGCGCCAGCCGATCCACCTCGGCCATCACCTCGGTGCCCACCCCGCCGCCCCAGCGCATCGGCAACAGCCCGAACCCCCCGAAATAAACGGCCTTGTGCGCCGCGTCCTGCCACGCCACCGCGGTTTGGTACGGGCGCGGCGTCTCGTTGAGGTTGAACGTCCCAATCAACCACGCCCCATCGTACACCCCATACACCCGCTCGGGGTCAACCCGCTGCATCCATTGCTCGAACGGGCTGTACGGGTGCCAATGGTGCATGTCTTGCACGCGGTGCATGTGCTCACCACACACCGTCAAGATGGCGTGGTGGGCGGGCAAATCGGGCGGGGTGGCCAATCGGTAGGTCAGGGGCATGGGGCAACACGCTTTCTACAAGCAGAGCATACCCGCCCATCACACCACAACGGCGGCCAAAAGGCAAGCCGACAAGCAAACTCGTAATTTTATTCGCAACATCCCCCTGTCATATTCCACACGGCGCGCTATACTTTCGGAATACTCCCGACACACTTCCCGAAAGGCTGACCGTTGCCTAGGAAATTCCCTGTATTCTTGATTGATGCCTTCACCCAAAAGCCGCTTCAGGGTAACGCCTGTATGGTCGTCGTCGCCGCCGATACCCTCAGCGAATCAGATATGCAAGCCTTCGCCCGCGAGACCAACCTCTCGGAGACCGCCTTCATCCTCAACTCGTCGGTGGCCGACGTGCGCGCCCGCTACTTCACCCCCGCCGAGGAAATCCCACTCGCAGGTCACCCGACTCTGGCGGTCTCACGCGCCCTGATAGAGGTCGGGCGCATCCGCAGCACCCAGCGCAGCTACAGCCTAGAGCTCAAGGCGGGCGTCGTGACCGTCGAGCTGGAGGCCGACAGCGGTGCCACGCGCTTCACCATGGCGCAACGCCCACCGCGGTTCCTCCGCACCTATAACCCCGACCAAGTCGCACCGGCCTTCGGCCTCGCCCCGTCCGACCTACTGCCCGACGTGCCCATCCAGACCGTCAGCACCGGCACCCCCCAGCTCATGATTGCCGTGCGGAGCATCGAGGCCGTGCGGCGCGCTCAGCTCGATTTTGCGGCCTATGCCCAGCTCAAGCAATCCGGCGATTTTTTTAGCCCGCATGTGTTCTGCCTCGAGGGGATGACCCCGCACGGGCGCACCTTCGCCCGCCATTTCGGCCTGCCCCCCGACACCTATGAAGACCCGTTCACCGGCTCGGCCACCGGCGGCATGGGCGCTTACTTGTGGCGCTATGGCCTGATTGACCAACCGCGCTTCATCGCCGAGCAAGGCCACGCCATGCAGCGCCCGGGTCACGCATTCGTCGAGGTGGTCGGAACCCCCGACAGCATCCAGACCGTCAAGGTCGGCGGCCATACCGCATTGGTCATGCAAGGGATGCTGTCGCTTTAACGTCACACGGCTTGACAAGGCCGGTCGGTTGCGTGTATCGTGTAATGAATGAATGTTCATTCATTAGCAGGACGCCCGATGCCCGACCCAACCCCCGAAGAACGCCGCGCCCAAATCCTCGAAGCCGCCGCTACGGTGTTCGCAACCAAAGGCTTCCACCGCACCACCATCCGCGACATCGCCAAGCACGCCCGCATCGCGGACGGCACGGTCTATCTGTATTTCGAGAACAAGGCCGCGCTGTTGTTGGCCGTGTTTCAGCACATGCGCGACGCGATCATGGCCAACGCCGCGCCGCCCGCCCCCACCACCGACCTCCGCACGGTGCTGCGCGCCATGCTCAGCCACCCGCTCACCGCGCTCCGTGACGACAATTTCGCGCTGTTCCGCGTGGTCGTCTCCGAGATGCTGGTCAACGACGACCTGCGCGCCCTCTATCACCAGCACATCGTGCAGCCCGCGCTCGACGGGGCGGAACTGTACCTGCGCGCCGCGCTCCCCACCCAAGACCCGCTCACCATCCAGTTGGCCGTGCGCGCCGTCTCGGGCATGGTGATGGGCTTGACCATCCAATACACGTTTGGCGACCCCGTGCTGCACGCCCACTGGGACACCCTGCCCGACCACCTCGCAGACCTCATCATCACCGGCCTCGACGGCTGAGGAGCACCCCATTATGACCCGTATCACCATCATCACCGCGGGCAGCCGCGGCGACGTGCAGCCCTATATCGCGCTTGGGCGCGGCCTGTTGCGCGCCGGTCACGCCGTGACCGTGCTGGCCACCGCCAATTTCGAGTCGCTGGTGACCGAGGCCGGCCTCGGCTTCCGCTCGATGGGCAGGAGCATCGAGGAGCGCGTCAACACCGACGAATGGCGCGCCGTGCTCGAGAGCGGCAATTTCATCAAAGTTTTGGGCAAGATGCAGTCCGAGATGAAGGTGGCCTCGCAAGAGCAAGCCAAGCTGTTGCCCGCGTTAATCGAGGGCAGCGAGTTGCTCATCATGGGCATGGCGGGCATCGGCTTGTCGTCACTGCCCGAGAAATACCGCATTCCGGTGGTGCACGCGCACCTGTTCCCGTTCAGCCCGACCCGCGCCTTTCCCGCCCCATTGGTCACCCGCTTGCCGTTCGGTGCGGTGCTCAACCCGCTGTCGTTCCACATCACCCGCCAGTTGTTTTGGCAATCGAACAAAGCCTCGGATGTCGCCCTGCGGCGCGCCATGGGCATGAGCGGTGGCGCGCCGTTCTGGGGGCCGTTCCGCCACATCGCGCAATCGGGCGCGCCGACCCTGCACGGCTACAGCGCACACGTCCTGCCCCGCCCGTCCGATTGGGATGCGACGCACCACGTCACCGGCTATTGGTTCTTGGACGAGCCCAACGGTTGGCAACCGCCCGCCGACCTCGCCGCATTTTTGGACGCGGGCGCGCCACCGGTCTATATCGGGTTCGGCAGCATGGGCAGCCGCACCCCCGAGCAACTCGCCAACATCGCGATAGAAGCGTTGGCGCGCACCGGTCAACGCGGTATCTTGTCCTCGGGCTGGGGCGGCCTGAAGGCCGAGAACCTGCCCGACACCGTGCATCAAATCGGGTCGGTGCCACACAGTTGGCTGTTCCCGCGGGCGCGGGCACCAGTGGCGCGGGGGCGCGGGCAGGTGTCCCGACCCAAGTCATCCCGTTCATGGCCGACCAACCGTTTTGGGGGCACCGCTTGGCCAGCTTGGGCGTCGCGCCTGCGCCCATCCCGCGCAAGCGCCTGACCAGCGACAAGTTGGCCGCTTCAATCCGGCAGATGACCAGCGACACGGCCATGCGCCAACGCGCACACGCGCTGGGCGAGCGCATCCGCGCCGAGGACGGCATCGGGCAGGCCGTGGCGCTCATCGAGCGTGCCCTCGTAGGGCGTCACGCCCACGCCTGAGCCAACCCGACACAATCGACAGCCGCCCGAGCGAACGAGGCTGCGGGCGGCTGAGCGGTGT
>JALONY010000106.1 GCA_025454715.1 Anaerolineae bacterium | reverse complement strand
GGCCGAGGTGGCATTGTTCCCCAAGTGGTTGCTGTTCCACCTGCTCATCTCACCCAAGCTGGAGCAGCACAGCCTGCACGTCGAAAAATTGGGCGATGGGGCGTACTTCATCCGCTTGGGGGTGCACAACACCGGCTACCTGCCGACCCACATCAGCGCACGGGCGATGGAGCGCAAGGCCACCCGTGGCGTGGTGTGCGAGATTGCCTTGCCGGAGGGCGCGGAACTACGCTCGGGCAAACTGCGCGAGGACATCGGGCAGCTTCAGGGCTGGGCGGGCACGTCGTCGTCGTTGTCGATTTGGAGCATCCCGCAAGTTACCGGCGACCGCGCCAAGGTCGAGTACGTGGTGTACGCGCCCAAGGGCGGCACGGTCACGATTACGGCGCGGCATGAGCGCGCCGGTGTGGTGACGGTGGACGTGCCGCTGGGCTGAGCGTGCGGCTGGCGTGTGTGCGGGGTGGTTTATCCGCCCCGCACCGCGTATGATGTGCACTTTGTGCCGTTTGTTCAGGATGTGATGCCCCCATGCCCTTGACCCCGCCCAACCCGCTCGTGCCACCTATTCGCACCGACGGGACGAACGATTTTGCCGACCGAACGGTCAAAATCCGCATCCCCGACATCCTCGACCAAACCCTCGCGGCCAACCCCGACCTGCCCGCGCCGTACCGCGCCAACTTGCGCGCCCTGCGCGAGGAGGTCGCGTCGGGCGCGGTCATCGCGCCGGTGCCGCCACGCCAGCACCCCGAATATGATGGGTGGCACGCGGCGTGGCTGGCGCGGCAAGGCAAGACGTGGCGCGAGGTCGATTGGTTCTTTTGCGAGACCTACGTCTATCGGCGCATCATGGCGGCGGTCAACTACTTCGAGACCGGCCTCGACCCGTTTTTGCCCATCAAACAGGAAGAATATGCGGGGGCGGTGCACCAGACCGTGCTGGACAATGCGTTGCAGGGCGCGCTGCATGGCGACCCCGAGGCGCGCTTGCGGCACGCCCTGACCCAAGCCGTGTTCGGCAACCGTGTTGACCTGAGCTATGCCGAGAGCCGCGCCCAAGGCTTGCAGACCAGCGACGACGATTTGGCGGTCGATGACCGCGCCCGCGTGGTCGCCCGTTTGGTGGCGCACCGCGGCGGGGTGGTGCGCGTGGTCGCCGACAATGCCGGTTCGGAACTCTCGGCGGACTTGTGCCTGATTGACCTGCTGTTGCGCGACGGGTGGGCGGGGCAGGTGTTTTTACACGTCAAGCTACACCCGACCTTCGTCAGCGATGTCATCGCCGACGACGTGACGCGCTTTTTGGGCGATTGTGCGGCAGGGCGGTATGGCGCAGACGCCGCTGAGATGGCTGTGCGCTTGCAGATGGCGCTGGCTGACGGGCGGCTGGTGCTGCGCGCCGAGCCGTTCTGGAATAGCCCATATTTCGCGTGGGAGATGCCCGACGACCTCGCGGCAGACCTGCAAAGCGCGGCGCTGGTCATCGTCAAGGGTGACGCGAATTATCGGCGGTTCGTGGGCGATGCGTTTTGGCCGCACGAGACCCCGTTCGGGCAGGTGGTGGGCGGCTTGGCCATGCCGTTGCTGATGTTGCGGACGCTGAAAAGTGACCCGATCGTCGGGTTGCCCGCGGGGTTGGCCGACCGGCTCGACGCGGTGGATGCGCGCTGGCGCTGGAACGGCAAGCGGGCGGTGATTCAGCTACATGAGGGATGAGAAATGGTTGCGGGGCAGGGCAATTGCGCTACAATCAACCCCGTCTACCCCTGTGTTGATGTGTGTTGTTGGACAAGGCTACTTTGTGAGGGGCAGGTGATGGCCGGTCTAGGTTAACGTTGGATGGTTTTGGACAACGCTAACTTGCTATCGCACAACCCCTTGTGTAAAATTTAACAAAGTAGAGAGCCTGATTTTGACTGCGGTGAAATCGGAGTGAGGCGGGTAAACGGTATGGATTTGAGTTCGAAGAGCGGTGGAGGCCGGACGGGTTACAACCCGGTCTTAATCATTCTGGGGACGGTGGTGGTGTTGGTGGGCGGCTATTTGATCAGCCTGCTTTCGCCCAGCCTGTTCCCGTTGGCGGCTTCGGCTGAGGCCGGCCCGATTGACCAGTTGTTCCGCGTGATGTTGTTCCTCGGCGGCGTGGTGTTCGTGCTGGTCGAGGGGTTGATTATCCTCTCGATCGTGCGTTTCCGTGCGCGCAAGGGCGAGGCGGGCGACGGTGCTAACTTCAACGGCAACGTCACGCTCGAGGTGATTTGGACGGCCATTCCGGCGGTCGTGGTGGTGTTCATCACCCTCTATAGCTATCAGGTGTGGGTGGACATTCAAGCGCCCAAGGACGATGAGCTGGTGATTGAGACCGAAGGCCTGCGGTTCGTGTGGAGCTTCAGCTATACCGACCCGCTCAACCGCCTTGCGGAAGCCGATACCCAGAACTTCACGGACAGCGTGTTGCACACCTACGTCGGTCGCCCGGTGCGCCTGAAGATGGAGACCCGCGACGTGAACCACGCCTTCTGGGTTCCGACCATGCGCATCAAGCAAGACTTGCTGGCGGGGCGCCAGACCGAAGTGGCCTTCACCCCGACCGAGGCCGGGCGTTATCGCATCGTGTGCACCGAGCTGTGCGGTGGTGGTCACGGGGCGATGTACAGCTACATTCAGGTCTACGCCACCGAGCAAGAGTGGATGGAGCGTTTCATCGACGTGCGCGTCGAGCGCATCTTGAACCCGCCCACCGACCCCCTGACCGTCGGCTTCAACCTGCTGAACGAGAACGCTTACCCGTGCTCGGGTTGCCACGTTCTGGAGAGCGTCAACTGGGCAGGTGTGACCGGCCCGACGCTGAACGGCATCGGTGACACGGCAGCGCGCCGCGCCTCGGCCAACGGCCTCGGTGGTGCCGAGGAATACATCGCGCAGGCCATCCGCCACCCCAACGCCTACATCGTGCCCGGCTACAACAGCGGCGTGATGCCCCAGTTCGGCGCGGAGCAGGACGAGCCCGATGCGGTTGACGGTGCCTATTACGTTTATATGTCGGATGACAGCCTGACTGCCATCGTGACTTACCTGTGTTTGCAGACCGCCACCGGCGAGTCGGCATGTGGTGACGAGGCCGCTATCCGTGCGGCTGTCGAAGCGCAGTAAGTGCCAGTGCGTATCGGTAGAGAGCAGTAGAGAGGTTTCGGTTCATGGCGAGTGTTTCCGTTCCATTGCCGGGCGCGCAAGCGGCGCCCCGTCCCAAGCTCGGCGAGTATTTCCGCTGGAGCGTTGACCACAAAATCATCGGCGTGCAGTACATGGTCACGGCGTTGGTGTTCTTCATCATCGGCGGCGCGTTGGCGATGCTCATCCGCCTCGAGCTGTTGACCCCCGGGCTGGACTATTCGGGCACCGGCTCGGTCTATAACTCCCTGTTCACCATGCACGCTACCGTGATGATCTTCTTGTGGATCATCCCGTTTTGGGCGGGCTTGGGCAACTACATCGTGCCGCTGCAACTGGGCGCCAAAGACATGGCCTTCCCGTGGCTGAACGCCTTCGCGTTCTGGCTCATCCCGCCCGCGGGCGTCTTGATGCTGATGGGCTACTTCGTCGGCGCGCCGGAAGCGGGCTGGACTTCGTACCCCCCGCTGTCGGTCTTGTTCAGCGGTGACGGGCAGACGCTCTGGATCATCAGCCTGCACATCCTCGGCATCTCGTCGATTTTGGGCGCGATCAACTTCATCGTGACCATCAAGAACATGCGCCCCGAGGGCATGGGCTGGTTCCAGATGCCGCTGTTCGCGTGGTCGCAGTTGGCCACCTCGCTGATCCAAATCATGGGCGTGCCGTTCCTCGCGGGCGGCCTGACCCTGCTGTTGCTCGACCGCGTGGCGGGCACGGCCTTCTTCGACCCCAGCCGCGGCGGTGACGTGCTGGTGTGGCAGAACATCTTCTGGTTCTACAGCCACCCCGCCGTGTACGTGATGGTTCTGCCGGGGATGGGCGTGCTGAGCGAGGTCATCTCGGTGCACAGCCGTAAGCCGGTCTTCGGCTACAAGATGATCGCGTTCAGCAGCATGGGCATCGCGCTGGTCGGCTTCACCGTGTGGGCACACCACATGTTCACCAGCCTCTCGCCCGAACTGCGTATCCCGTTCATGGTCACGTCGTTCATCATCGCCATCCCGACCGGCATCAAGATTTTTAGCTGGATTGGCACGATGTGGGGCGGCAAAATCCGCTTCAACAGCGCGATGTTGTTCGCCGTCGGCTTCCTGAGCCAATTCGTGATTGGCGGCATCAGCGGTATGATGCTGGGCGCCATCCCGGTCGATATCCACATGCACGATACCTACTTCGTCGTCAGCCACTTCCACTTCGTGCTGTACGGTGGGTCGGTGTTCGCCATCTATGCGGCCATTTACCACTGGTTCCCCAAGGTGACCGGTCGGTTGATGGACGAGGGCTTGGGCAAGCTGCACTTCTGGGTGACGTACGTCAGCTTCTTCTTCACGTTCTTCCCGCAGCACCTCGTCGGGATGCAGGGGATGCCGCGCCGCGTGGCCGAGTATGCGCCGGAGTTCCAGACCCTGAACGTGATCATCAGCCTGAGCGCGTTCGTGTTGGGCATCAGCACCTTCATCATCCTGTACAACATGGTGTGGGCGGTCTATCGCGGCAAGGTCTCGGGGCCGAACCCGTGGCGCGCCCTGACCTTGGAGTGGCAGACCAGCTCGCCGCCCCCCGCTTACAACTTCAAGGGCGAGGTCATCCCGTTCGAAGACCCGTATGGCTACGGTAGCGAGGCGTCGAAGGCCTATCTCGACGAGATGGACACCCGCCTGACGCCCGCCAACCTGTTGGGCAAGGGCGGCACGGCCAGCGGCAACCCGACGCCGGAGCCGGTCGCAGGCGACTGAGCCGGTAGAACATGATGGACGGACGGGGGCATGGCGCGCCATGCCCCCGTGTTTTCACCCCGTTCAGGTCACACACAATTCGTATGTCTCGGTGCGCGCCCCTGCGTGAGCGGTGGGCACAGGCCGAAGGTCGAGGGTTTATCGTATGCAGAGCAGTCGTTTGGGCGAGGCGCTCGATTTTGAACGTGAGCGCCGACGTGAGGAGGAGCTGAAGCTCCGCAACGCACGCACCGGCATCAACGTGTTTCAGGCGTCGTGGATTTTGACGTTTTTTACGTTGATCATCGCCAATATCCAATTGCGGTGGTCGTCGCCCGCGTGGCCGCCGTTGGGGGTCGAGAAGCTGGATGCGGCATTGCCGACCGTCGCCACGGTGGGCTTGCTGGTCAGCTCGGTGCTGGTTCGGCGCGGGTTCCGCGCAATCCGGCATGACGACCTGAAGGGCTTTTTGGTACAATGGCGCGTAGCGTTGGGCTTGGGCGCGGCCTTCATCGCGGTCATGGCGTATGAATGGCTGACGGTGACTCCTGCGCCACAAGCGCGGGTGACCTTGGCCAATGGGGTCGAGATTACCAGCGTTCTGACGCAATACAACGCGATTTTCCGCGTGATGACGGCTTTTCACGCCGTGCACGCGCTGGTGATTGCGGTGTATATGGCGGTGGTCTACCGCAATGCCGCGCTCGGCAAATACGGTCGGGGCGACACATGGGCGCTCGAGGCGGGCGCAAAACTTTGGTACTTCGTCGTCATCGCGTGGTTGCTGTTTTACGTGGTGCTGTACTGGCTGTAGGGACAAAAAGGGGGCGTTGTTTATGGGTTACGGCATAACCCGCGCAATCCCGATGGGGATCATCGGGTTTGTGCTGGGCGCAGCGCTGGTGGTATTGCTTCGGGCGCTTCAGAGCATGACCGAGGTATGGAACGCGCAGCTCGGCTTGACGATGGGTGGCTTGTTCGCCACCATCTTCTTCCTGTGGGGCGTCGGTGGGTTGTCGGGCAAGATGGCCGGTCACCACGTCCAAGAGCCCGAGGAAGACGAGTTCGGTAACGAGTTGCCGGTCGAGGAGCATCACCACGACGAACTGTCGCCCAACGGCATCTTGCAAGAGCAAATTTGGACGATCGGCTTTTGGGTGACGATCATCTCCATCGGCCTGTTTTTGTTCTCGGCCATCCCGGGCGGGTTCGGCTACACCCTCAGCACCGACTCGGCGGCCAACCGCAACACGATCGGGTACTTCACCTTCGTGCTGCCCAACGGTGATGAGGTCGTCGTCAGCCAGTTGGTCGCGTTCGTCCTGTTCGTGGTGTTCACGATGGGGTC
>JALONY010000439.1 GCA_025454715.1 Anaerolineae bacterium | reverse complement strand
AGGCGTTCCGTTCCGTCGCTCAGTTAATCGTGGCGTTGCGGAACAGCTTGGACATGATTTGGCCGAACGACACCTCGCGCAGGTACTGGATGTGCTCGCCGCTGAACGGGCGCGGGGTCATCTTGAAGTGGTTGACCAGCGCGTTGTCCTTGACCGTGTTGGGCACCGACAACAACTCCAGCAAGCTGCTGGTCACCGGCGTGCCGGGCAACACCCGCTCCATCACCCACACCGCCGGGCGCAACACGGCCACCGGCGCGGGCACGAACAGGCGCGGCCCCCCGACCACCTTGTGGATGCGTTGCTCGATTTCGCCGAGGTTGAGCACCTCGGGGCCGCCCAACGCCAATTCTTGGCCGATGGTGGCGTCGTCATCGAGGGAGCGCACCGTGGCCTCGGCCACGTCGAAACCGCTGACCGGCTGGAACTCGGCCTTGCCCCCGCCAATCAGCGGGAAGACCAGCGGCGTAATCTTCATCAGGCGCGCAAGGCTGTTGAAGAACTCGTCTTGCGGGCCGAAAATCGCTGACGGGCGCAACGCCGTCCAGTTTTTGGCGCGCTCGCGCACGTACTCTTGAGCGCGGCCTTTGCTCTTCAAGAAGCGGTACGGCAGGCTGCTGTCCGCCCCGTTTTGGCTCATGTTGATGAAGCGCGGCACGCCCGCATCGTTGGCGGCGTCCACCACGTTGACCGTGCCCTGATAATTGACCTCTTCGTAGGTCGCCCCGCCTTTTTCGATGGCGATGGCGACGAGGTGAATCACCGCGCTGACGCCTTGCATGGCGGCCTTCAGGCTGGCGCGGTCAACCACGTCGGCCTTGACCAACTCGATCTTGTCGCCCAATGCCCCGAGCCGGACGCGGGTCTTCTCTTCATCGCGCACCATCGCCCGCACGGGCTTGCCACGCTTGACCAGCTCCTTGACGATCAGGTTGCCCAAGTACCCGTTGGCACCCGTCACTAAAATGGTCATTCTTCCCCTCCTTGCCGCGCACTGACCGAAAGCTCAGTCAGGGTTAAGGCGTCTACCCCACCCACGGGCAGGCGCATCATTGCATGGTCGGGAGTGTAGAGCGCCACAATGAGCCGATACTGAGCCGCCGGTAAATCGTTCGGAATCATCAGGGCGTGGCGGTCGGTCTGGGCTTGCCCAATCGCAAGGCTGGTGAACGGCGCGAACCCGTTGAGCGGCTGCGCGTCACGCTGGGCGACCACCCGCCCCTCGGCGTCGAGGAGCTGCACCGTGACCACCACGGGTAGCGGCACCTCGGCCACCCGCACCCAGTCCAGCTCGACCTGTAGCACGTCGCCCGCTGCGATGTCCGAGGCGCTCTCATCGACCGGATACGCGCCCTCGGCCAATGCCCGCTCGACCAAGCGTTGCGGGTCGCGCTCGTCCGTGCCCCAAAACACCCCGTACACCCGCGCATGATCGGTCAGGATATCGCTGACGGCGCGCTGGGTCGCCTCGGGGTCGGGCGTCATGCCGACCGGCAACGGGTACACCGCGAAGGCCGCGCCCTCACGCCGCATGTGATAGCCGAACACCTCGGATTGCCCGGGGCCGTTGAGGATGACGCCAGCTGGTGCCCCACCCTCTGCGGCGATGTCGCGCACGATGCTGCGGTAATCGTCGCGCTGGTACTCCGGCGCGGTGTAGCGCACGATGCTGCGGTAATCGTCGCGCTGATACTCCGGCGCGGTGTACAGCGCGTCGAGGCCGCCCCAGCCGCCGAACATCACCGCCGCGCCCATCGCTAACGCCGCCAGCTTGGGCATCCGGCGCGCCCATGCCTGCGGCCTGCTGACCGGCAAATGCCACAACACCCACGCCCCGCGCCCCATCCAAACCGCCGCCGCGAGCTGCAACGGCAACAAAAACTTGAGGTTGGCTTCGCGGAACAGCTCCAGCGCCAAAAAACCGGCCAGCGTGACGGCAATCCAGACCATCGGCAAAGCCAGCGCCCAGACCGCCTGCCGGTCGAACGGGCGCTTGCCCGCACGCGGCACCAAGCCCAACACGACCAGCAGCATCGCCGCGGTCGAGACGCCGGTCACGGGGTAGGTAACGCCGGTCAGCAGGTAGCCCGTCACCACGGTCAGGGCATCGCTGAGCGGGATGGACGCGCCAGTGCTGCCCCATTGGGTCACTTGGGCGAAGGCGGTGGGCAACCACGGCAAGAACAGCAGCAACGCCCCGCCATAGGCCAGCACCAAGCGGGCGAACACGGCGCGTGGTGCGCCCATCGTCAGCAACCACGCCAAACCCATCACACCCATCACGCCTTGCATGGCCAGCACACCGGCATAGGCGTAGTTGGTGTAGAGTCCGGCGGCGGTGGTCAACAGCAAGGCGGCCACGCGCCCGCGCCCCGCGCCGTGCAGCACCAGCACCAGCGCCCATGTCGAGGCGGCGGCGCACGCGGCCAACAGCGCGTACATCCGCATCTCTTGGGCGTAAGTGATGCTGAAGGTGTTGACCGCGACGGCGGCCAGCGCAATCAAGCCCGCCGTGCAGCCATATAAGCGGCGGGCAATCGCGAACGCGCCTGCCGCGCTGACCAACGAGGCGAAGGCGGACAAGGCGCGCAACGCAAACTCGCTGTCACCGGCCACCCCGCGCCAACCGGCCAACAGCAGGTAATAGCCGGGCGGGTGGATGTCGGCGGCGGCGTTGACCCAGATGTCGGCGGGGGCGCGCAAGGCTTGGCCATAACTGCTGCCCTCGTCGTTCCACAACGATTGTGACTCGAGGGCGTGAAAGCGGAGCGCCGTCGCCAACAGCAAGACGGCCACCGCCAGCGGCAAGATAAAGCGGGTCATCAATCATTTTGTCCTGTGGCAGGCCAATGACGGCAATTTTGCCCTAAAATTCATCGATTATACGGCATATGT
>JALONY010000105.1 GCA_025454715.1 Anaerolineae bacterium | reverse complement strand
GGGCGAGGGTGGCCTGCCCTTCCCCGTCCTCTCGCTGATTGGCGGCAAATGGACGACCTTCCGCGCCTTCAGTGAGCAAAGCGCCGATGCCGCGCTCCAGCGTTTGGGTAAGCCCCGCGCCACCCGCACCGAGCAGATGGCATTGGGCGGTGGCAAAGACTACCCCGCAGACAGCGCCGCGTGGGTCAAGTCAGTGGCCGACGAAACCGGCCTCGACCGCGCCCACGTCCAAACCTTGTTCGAGCGTTATGGCACGCACGCCCGCACCGTCGCAGGTTTCATCAGCGATGGTCAAGACGCCCCGCTCACCCACGCCCCCGCCTACACCCGCCGCGAGCTGATGTACCTGACCGCGACCGAAAACGTCCGCCGCCTCGACGACCTATTGCTGCGCCGCACCTTGATGGGCTGGTTCGGTGGTGTCACGGTCGCCTTGGTGGATGAGGTGGCCGACCTCGTGGGCGGCGTCTTGGGCTGGGACGCCGCACAGCGCGCCGCCGAAGCCCAGCGCACCCGCGCCCTGCTCGCCAAAAAGCACGGGCTGAAGCACCTCGCCTAAACCACCCGAAACACAAAAAAGGCGCACCTGCTACGGTGCGCCTTTTTTATCCGGGTCAATCTTGCTTGCTGATCGCACCGCGCCGGTCAAGCTACTGCCGTCCACGCCCAGCGTCACGCTTTGCCGCCCCAGCGCGTGCAACGCGACGAAGCTCCGCTTCAACAACGCATACGCCAAGCCCCGCTTACGATAGGCGGGCAACACCGCCAGCGACGCCACATACCCGACATCGGGGTACTCGTCGTCCTCGAAGCTGTTGTAGGCCAAGCCTGCCGGTTCGTCGCCGTCCATCGCCAAAAACCACAGGTTGGGGTTGAAGTCGCCGCTTTCCGTCCGCGCCACGGTGGTCGGCAAAACCGGCCTTGCGCGCCCGTGCGAACAATTCGACATCGGGGCGCTCGGCGAACGTGACCAAGCGCAGGCCGTCCGGCAATTCCGGCGCCTCCGGCGCGGCCTCGAAATCGATCTTCATGGTATATGCTGCCCGCTCGGTCACGAAACCGTGCGAGGCCAACAACTCATAAGCGCTCGGGATGTTTTCGGACGCCCCGAGCTCCAACACGATACGCGCCTCGGGCGGCACCAACGTCTCGGAGAATTTCGCCCGCTCCAGCATCCACTCGACCAAGGCCGACCCCACCCCACGGTTGCGATGGTCTGGGTGCGTCCAGCCCCATCCCCACGGGCGCACCGGCACCGCACGGATGGCGAACACCATCCCGAACCCGACCGGCTGGCCGCTCACGGCGTCACGGGCGATGCGGATGTCGCGGCCAGCATCGAATCCGGTCATCGTGTACATGTAATCGACCTCGCCGAGGTCATAATTGCTCGCCCCGATGCTCTCGACATCGGCAGCCCGCACCAAATCGACCAACGTTTGCTTGTCGTCTTGCGTGGCTGGGTGCAGGTGAAAGGTTGGCTCGCTCATCTCGTTCACCCTTGGTTGGTCAATTCGACACCGTCGCGGTCAACCCGCTCGTAAGTGTCACGCCGCTCATCGATGTGCATCCCGACGCTCTCATACAAGCGCACCGCGCCGGTCAAGCTGCTCCCGTCCACCCCCAACGTCACGCCTTTGGGAGTCCCGAGGTCATAAAAGGTGTTGAACGCCTGATACAACAGCGCTGTGCCTAGCCCACGCTTGCGGAAATCGCGCATCGTGCCCAGCACCATCACGTAAGCGTACTCCGAGTCCTCATACCCCTCGGCGCTGCACAAGCACACCGCCGCCAGTTTGCCGTCCATCAAGACCGCCCACCAGTAGTTCGGGTTAAAGCGCCGGTCATGCTCGACCATGTGGTTCCAGCGCTCCATGATGTCTTCCCACTTGCGCTCCGTCCACCCACGGTGGTCACGGAACGACTCGTACCACCCGCGCACGAACATCTCGAAATCGCCATGCGCTTCCAACGTCACCAGTTGTGCGCCGTCCGGCCACTGTGGTGCGGGCGGGCGTTGCCCACGCACGAAGTCCAGCTTCATCGTATAGCCCGCACGGTCGGTCGTGAAGCCGTGGTCACGGAACAACTGCGCCCCTGCCTCATCGTGCGAGACCGCCCAGCCTTGAATCGTAAACTTGGCCTCTTCGGGGATGCGCTCGAGGTTGACACGAGCGCGGTCAATCTGCCAACCCAGCAAGGCCGTGCCAATCCCGCGATTGCGGTACTCCGGCAACACGAACCCCCAAACGTTCGGGCGGACGAAAATCAATTGGTCATGCACCACCCCAATCCCGACACACGTGCCATCCGGCGCGAACGCCAACCGTACCGACTTCTCGATATCGAACCCGGGCTCGGTAAATTCTTCGATCGCTTCGGACTCGTCATAGGTGGTCGTGCCGCGCACGTACAGGTCGTGCGCCTGCCCAATCTTGGCGAGATGCGGGATGTCGTCGAGCGTGGCGGGGCGGATGGTGATGTCGCCGACTTGCCATGTGTTGGGGAGGGAGTCCATAGCGCTGGTCATAAACGGTTCGTCCTGTGATGCGGGTTCAGGGTCGGGGGTGGTCGGGCTGGGTTCTCGGTGCTGCGACGGAAAATCGGTTGTGATGATCATGATGAGCGCGTCCCTCTTTTGATAAGCCTCACCACTGTACGATAGGACGATGAGGATTGTCAATGGGTCAGGACGGTTCAAACGGCAATGCCCCCAACCGCTGGGGGCACCTCTGCTCAACACAAAACGCCCCGCGGGGCTGGCGCGGGGCGTCGAGGGTTTAGGTCAGGGCGTTATCCGGGGCTTAGTGGCGCGCCGTCACCGTCATCGGCAAGCCACCCTTCGGATTGAGGGTGATTCCGGCGTCCATCTCGACGGTTTGCCCGGGGTTCAGGCGCAAGATGAAGCGGCTGGCGACCGTGGCCAAAATCAGCTTGGCCTCCATCATCGCAAAGTGGTTGCCGATGCACACCCGTGGCCCCCCGCCGAACGGGATATAGGCATAACGCGGCACCGACGCCTCGCGCTCAGGGCTGAAGCGGTCGGGGTCGAACGCCTCGGGGTTGTCCCACAACGCGGGGCTGTGGTGCACATGATAGATGTGCAGCGCGGCGCGGGTGCCCTTGGGCAAGAAATACTCGCCAATCTGCACGTCCTCGATGGCCACCCGCCCAACCGACCACGCCGGCGGGTACAGGCGCATCGCCTCTTTCACCACCCGCTCGGTATACGGCAGGTGTTCGAGGTCGGCCAAGGTCGGCAAGCGCCCGCCCAGCACGCGGTCGAGTTCCTCGTGCAGCTTGGCCTCGGCCTCGGGGTTGCGCGCCAACAGCGTAAACGTCCAGTTCAGCGCGTTGGCCGTGGTCTCGTGCCCGGCGAGGAACAGCGTCACCGCCTCATCGCGGATTTGCCGGTCGCTCATCGGCTGGCCGTCCTCATCGCGTGCCGCCACCAACATCGACAACAAATCGCCGTGGTCTTGGCCGCTGGCCTTGCGCTCGGCGATGATGGCATACACCAACTCGTCCATCTCGCGCAATGCCTTGCGGCGGCGCAGCTCGCTCGGGGTCGGCACCCACGTCGGCAGCAAGCCCTGCCAGCCGCCCCCGCCCTGCATCTCCTGAATCTCGCGCATCGCGTTGAAAATCGGCTCGGCCAACGCCCCGTGCATGTCCACATCGAACAACGACTTGGCCACAATGCGGATGGTCAGGTTCATCATCTCATGGGCGATGTCGAGGCGCTCACCCGAGCGCCAATCGCGCAGCATCGCGTCGCTATACTCGCTCATCGTGTCGGCATAGGCCATGATGCGGCGGGCGTGCAACGCCGGAGCCACCAGCTTGCGATGGCGCTTCCACGGCGCCCCGTCGCTGGTCAACAACCCCTGCCCGACAAAGCGCGCCAACCCACGGTCGGGGTCGGTATAGTCGGCATCCTTATAGAAAGAAGCCGCGTGCTCGACCATCACCGCGTGCAGGTGTTCTGGGCGCGCAAACACCACGATGTTGATGCCGGACACCGACAACGTGAAGGTATCGCCATACTGATCATGGAAGTCGGTCATCGCCTGCAATGGCGATGAGAACGTCTGGACGGCGCGGATCATGCCCAATGGGCCGCCGCCGAGGTCGGGGCCGCTGGGTAAGGTCGTGCGTTCGAGAGAGGGGGTCATGGCGCTCATGGTTTATTGGGCATCCTATGTTTTATTGGACACAACGTCTTGTAAAAAGAATGTCGTTTTTTGGACAATCTGTCAATCAGCAGTATAATCGCACTGTCAATTTGTGGACGGAGGTCTATTTTCGATGACGACAACCCTACCGCCGCGCAAGCTCGACCGGCGAATCGAGCGTACCATCACCGCCCTGCGGGACGCCCTGATGCAGCTCATCGTCGAGAAAGGCTACGACGCCATCAGCATCCAAGACATCACCGACCGCGCCAACGTCGCCCGCGCCACCTTCTATCTGCACTTCCGCGACAAAGACGACTTGATGTTTAGTGGCATGAAGCTGATTTACGACCAGCTTGCCCGCGAGTTCGAGGACGGCGTGACCGAGTGGGACGAGCTGGAAAACGCCCAAGACTTCTTGCACGTCGAGCAATACGCCGATTTCTACGCCGCCATGCTCAGCCCACGCGGCAGTATGGGGTTTTTGGTGCAGGTGCGCGCCTACCTTCAAGACTTGTTCGAGAAATCGCTGGCCAAGATGGTGCCCAACGGCAAGCGTACCCGGATGCCCATCCCGCTACTGGCCGCCTATTGCAGTGGCGCACAAATCGGCATGATTTGGTGGTGGGTCGAGAACCGGATGCCCATCCCCGCCGCCGAGATGGGGCGCTTGGCCATGCAAATCTCGCTGCACGGCATGGGTTGGGCTTTGGGTGAAGGCGAGGCACACAGCGCCTCTTAGCCACACGTGGGCGTCAAGTGTTGATTTTCATCAAATACACATCGGCTTTTTGGTGATTGATGGTGCAGATTCTTTTGACACACGCCCCCAGATGCGTTATGGTCTATACGTGAAGCGGTGCATGGTAGCGTTTCCATGCCTGCCGATTGTTTGGTTTTCTGTTCAAAACACTTAAGGAGTAAGACGATGGGCAAGAAGTTGTTCGTCTTCGTCATGCTGTTGGCGCTTTCGGCGCTGATGGTCGCCCCGCTCAGCGCGCAAGACCGCCCGCTCGGCGAGATTACCCAGCGCATCATCGACCGTGGGTCGTTGATTTGCGGCGTCAATGAAGTGCTGCCGGGCTTCGGCTTCAAGAACGAGGCCGGCGAGTTCTCGGGCTTCGACGTGGACATCTGCAAGGCCGTGGCCGCCGCCATCCTCGGTGACGCCAACGCCGTGACCTACCGCGCCACCACCGGCGCCGAGCGCCCGACCGTCTTGGCCTCGGGTGAAATCGACCTGCTGTCGCGCAACACCACGTGGACGCTCAGCCGTGACGTGGACTGGGGCACCACCTTCGCGCCGACCGCCTTCTATGACGGTCAGGGCGTGATGGTTCGCACCGACAGCGGCATCGCCACCCTCGAGGACTTGGCGGGCGGCATCATCTGCACCAACGCCGGTACCACCACCGAGCTGAACATCACCGACGCCATGCAATCGCGCGGCCTCGAGTTCACCCTCCAGACCTTCCAAGAGTTCAACGGCGCGATGGCGGCCTTCAATGAAGGCGGTTGCGACGCCGTGACCACCGACATCTCGGGCTTGGTCTCGACCAAGGGTAGCTCGGCTGACCCGGGCAGCTACGCCATCCTCGATGTCGTGCTCAGCAAGGAGCCGCTGGGCCCCCTCAGCCCGCAATCGGATGCCCAGTTCGCCGACATCGTGCGCTGGGTCGTCTACGGCCTGATCCAAGCCGAAGAGTTCGGCATCACCAGCGAGAACGTCGATAGCTTCCTGACCAGCGAAGACCCGAGCATCCAGCGCTTCCTCGGCCTCGGCGAGAACCTGTCGGGCACCTATCTGGGCATCCCCAACGACTTCATGGTCACGGTCATCCGCTCGGTCGGCAACTACGGCGAAATCTACGAGCGCAACCTGACCACCCCGTTCGGCCTCGCCCGCGGCGTCAACGCGCTGTGGACGGACGGCGGCCTGATGTACAGCCCGCCCTTCCGTTAACCTCTAGACGACCGTGTGCGGCGGGGTGGTGCTCCCATCATCCCGCCGCACCTTTTTTCATCACGCTTTGTCGCATCACTCCATCAGAAAGGTCGTTGGCTGTGCGTTTGCTCAGAGACGAGCGCGTTATCAAAATTATTTTGCAGTTGGCTTTCGTCGCCATCTTCTTTACCAGCTTGTGGCTCCTCGCCCAAAGCGTGTCGTCGGCCTTAGCTGCCAATAACTTGTCGCCCAATTTCGAGTTCCTCGGCACACGCGCAGGTTTCGCCATCGCCGGTGCAGAGACGTATTACTCGCCCGATGACAGCTATTGGCGCGCCTATCAGGTCGGCCTCGAGAACACCTTGCGCGTGATTGTGGTCGGTTTGCCCGCCACCACCCTGCTGGGCATCATCGTCGGCATCATGTTGCTCTCGCGCAACTTCTTGATTCGCAACATCGCCGCCTTCTTCGTCGAGGTGCTCCGCAACACCCCGCTGCTGGTGCAATTATTCGCCTTTTATTACATCGTCATCTTGGCGTTGCCCAACATCAACCAATCGATCGAAATCCCAGCCGGTGCACCGCTGTTCGTGCTCAATAACCGCGGCCTCGTCCTGCCCGAAATCCTCGCCACCCCGCGCTTCCCGCTGTTCGCCGTCATCGCGATCATCGGCGTCGTGTTGGGCGTCGCCTTCTGGCGCGAGGCCGGGCAAATCATCGAGCGCACCGGTCGCCCCATCCCCAAGGTGCGCGGCACGCTGGGCATCGTCTTGGGCGTCGGGTTGTTGGGTTATGGGGTCGCCTCGTTACCGCCCGCACCGGCCAGCATCATCGTGGAGCGCGACGGCCAAACTCTCGAGATGGCTGTCAGCGACAGCCTCGAGCAAAACATCCTGACCAAAGACCAACGCGCCGAGGTCGCCCAGACCCCGCTCATCATCATCACCCCCCAGCGGGCAGGATTGCGCTACCAAAACGGCAACCCGTACAGCGCCACCTACCTCGCCCTCACCGTCGGGCTGATTATCTACACCGCTGCGTTCGTGGCCGAAATCGTGCGCGCAGGGATTATGGCG
>JALONY010000104.1 GCA_025454715.1 Anaerolineae bacterium | reverse complement strand
AAAGGCTACAAATACGTCGGCGATGTCGATTTGGCCAGCGCCCTGCCCGTCGCCCGCGCCATCACCAAAGTCCCGGGCGGGGTCGGCCCGATGACCATCACCCTGCTGATGGTTCAGACGGTCGAGGCGGCTTTCCGCATCGCCAGCCAAGCCACCCAACCCGAGTAAAGCAGGTCACGCCCTCATGCCCACCCTCCTCCTCAAAAACATCGGCCATCTCGTCACCATGGACGACCAGCGGCGCGAAATCAAAGACGCCGCCGTCCTCCTGCGCGATAACGTCATCGTCGCCGTCGGCACCACTGCCGAGCTGGGCGACACCCCCGCCGACGAGGTGCGCGCCCTGCCCAACCACGTCGTGCTGCCCGGGATGGTCAACACCCATCACCACATGTTCCAAAACCTCACCCGCGCCATCGCCCAAGAGTTCGAGCTGTTCGGCTGGCTGACCACCCTGTACAAAATCTGGCGCACCCTAACGCCCGAGATGATCCACATCTCGGCCAAAGTCGCCATGACCGAGCTGATTTTGTCGGGCTGCACCACCTCCAGCGACCACCTGTATCTGTACCTCAACGGCGCGCAAATCGACGACGAAATCCGCGCCGCCACCGAGCTGGGCTTCCGCTTCCACCCCACCCGTGGGTCGATGAGCGTCGGCGAGTCGAAAGGTGGCCTGCCGCCCGATGACCTCGTCCAAGACGAGAAGCTCATCCTCAAGGACACCCAACGCGCCATCGAGACCTTCCACGACAACAGCCGCTACTCGATGTTGCGCGTCGGCGTCGCCCCGACCGCGCCCTTCAACGTCAGCCAAGACCTGATGCGCGAGGCCGCCGCCCTCGCCCGTAGCGTGCCGGGCGTCCGCCTACACACCCACCTCGCCGAAAACGTCAACGACATCGCCTACAGCCTCGAACATTTCGGGATGCGCCCGGGGCAATATGCCGAGAGCGTCGGCTGGCTGGGCGATGACGTATGGCACGCCCACTGCGTCCAGCTCGACGCTCAAGAAATCCACCTGTTCGCCCACACCCATACCGGCGTGGCGCACTGCCCATGCTCCAATATGCGCCTCGCCTCCGGCATCGCCCCCGTCCGCCAGATGTTGGCGCAAGGCGTGCGGGTCGGCCTCGGCGTCGATGGCTCCGCCTCTAACGACAGCGGCCACCTGCTCAACGAAGCCCGCCAAGCCATGCTGCTCCAGCGCGTGGCCGAGCCCAACCCCAACGCGATGAGCGCCCGCCAAGCCCTCGAGGTCGCCACCCGTGGCGGCGCGTCGGTCTTGGGGCGCGACGACATCGGCCAAATCGCGGTCGGCTACGCCGCCGACATCGTCGGCTGGCGCACCGATACGCTTGGCTTCACCGGCGCGTGGCACGACGTGGCGGCGGGGTTGCTGTTCACCACCTCGCAAAACGTCGATTTTTCGATCATCAACGGCAAAACCGTCGTCCGTGACGGCCAAATGGTCAGCCTCGACCTGCCCATGCTGGTCGAGCGCCACACCACGCTATCCAAAAAGCTGATTGGCGTGCGCTAACCCGACGCGGGCGGGGTCAACGCAACCCCGCCCGCGCCTTCGCCTCGCGATAGTCCTGCGGGGTGTCCACGCTCCGCAGCACCGCATCGGTATCGACCGATACCAGCAACGCCGCGTCGAGGTGCGCCCGCACCCATCCCTCAAAGGCTGCGTCGTCTTTCATCGTCAGCACGTCCGGCCAGTGGCGGCGCGCCACCAAGACCGGATAGCCAGCCTGCCCGTCAAAGGTCGGCACCACCAAATCGCTCTGATGCTCCGCATAGGCCATCAAGACCTGCTGCACCACCTTGGGGGGGATGTTGGGCTGATCGCCCAAGACCACCAACGCCGCCGATGCGCTGGTGGGTAACGCCGTCAGCCCCGCCCGCAACGAATCGCCCAGCCCTGCCGTCTTATAAGCGCGGTTCTGGGCAAACTGCACCTCCCAGCGCTCCAATGCGCCGCGCACCTCGCGGGCGTCGTGGCCGGTGACCACCACGATTGGCTCCATCTTCAGCTTCACCAATTGCTCGACCGTGTGCTCGATGATGGTGCGCCCGTTCAGCCACGGCAGCAGTAATTTCGGCTCGCCCATCCTACGCGATGCGCCCGCCGCCAACACCACCGCCCCGACCACCCGCTGCACCTCGCGCACCGGCTCATGCCCGCGCACCTCGCCCAGCGCCACCGCCTTCAAGGTGCTGTGCAACAACGCCAGCTTGGCCACCGCCCGCGCCCGCCGCCGGTTGAACGGGGTCATCGGCGTCTGGTTCAAAAACGCCACCGCCCGCACGTGCGGCGGCACCCCCTTCATCCCCAGTTGCTCATCGCGGATGACCTGTGCAATCCACGCCGGTTTGACCGGCAACCCCTCTGGAAAGCCGCACACCCGCACCATCGCCTCAGGGTTGTAGATGTGCTCGGCGTCCAACGGCTGACCGACCGCCGCGAACGACGCCACCGGAATCACCAGCGACACCCCCTCCGGCAGCAAAGGCTCGCCGTCCAGCGGCGCCTTCAACGGCAAATTGCCCGCCCGGTCGGCCTCGACCAGCAGCACGTCCGCATCGGTCATGTCCGGCAGGCCGGTCACTTGGGCGGGCGGCACACCCAGCGCCACCTCGCCCACCACCTCACCATACAAAAACACGAAGCGCGCCTCGGTCAGCGCTGCCGACAGGTCGGCCAACGGCGTATCGACCGGCAACGCTGCGGGCATCAAATCCAGCTTCTCCAGCGGCATCGGGGTGGTGCTGGTCGCCAACACCCGCCAGCCCAGCTCGGCCAGCTCGTAGCCGATGCCGACCATCAGCGAGGTCTTGCCCCCCGCCCCAATCAGCGCGACGTGGTCGCCTTTTTCGATGCCGAACGCCTGCCTGAACTTCACGCCAGCCCTCGCGCCTACACCACCGCCCCGATGCCGTGGGCGCGCAACGCCTTCACCACGCGGTCGGGCGTCATCGGGATGTAATCGACCCATACGCCGGTCGCGTCATGCACCGCCGCGGCAATCGCCGGAGCCAACGCCACCAACGGCAGCTCGGCCACCCCGCGCACCCCAAACGGCCCCAGCGGGTCGGCATATTCCAGCAGCACGGTCTTGACCTCGGTCGGCACGTCCAACACCGTCGGAATCAGGTACGTCGAGAGGTACGGGTTCAGGATGCGCCCGTTTTTGCTAATCAGGTTCTCCATCAGCGCATAGCCTTGCGCCTGCACCACCCCGCCCTCGACCTGCCCGATAATCAGGTTGGGGTTAATCGCCCGACCGACATCGTTAATCGACACCACCCGCGTCAGCCAGACGAGGCCGGTCTCGATGTCCACCTCGACCTCGGCGGCCAAGGCGGTATAGGCATAGGCAAAATTGGGGTCGGCCTTGCCCGTCTGCGGGTCAAACGGCGTGGTGCGCGGCGGGTTGTACTCAAAGACGCCCTTCGCGGGGCGTTCTTCGTTCGCCCACGCCGCCAAGGCCTTCTTGGCCGCCCCCACGATCGCGTTGCCCTGCATGAACGTCAAGCGCGAGGCCGACGCACTGCCCGACGACCCCATCAAGGTCGTGTCGTGGCTCTGCAACACCACCTTCTCGACCGGCACACCGACCGCCTCGGCGGCCATCTGCACGAACGCGGTATGCGCGCCCTGCCCGACCTCCGCGCCCACCGCCCGCACAATCACTTCTTCGATTTGGTCTTTGCCGCGCAATTCGACCCCTGCCCACGAGTGCTCAGGGAACCCGAACGAATAGCCGATGTTCTTCATCCCCGCCGCCACGCCGACCCCGCGCCGCCGTGCCGGGTCAGCCGGTTGCTCGATCGGCGTCTTCTGCCAACCGCCGCGCCCGTCGGGGGTCGGCCAGTAACTCTCGCGGGCGCACGCATCCAACACCTCGACCAGCGTGCACCCGGGCACCACCGGCGTCTGGGTGGCCGTGATGCTCCCATCACGGTAAGCGTTCTGCGTCCGCAGGCTGATCGGATCGACCCCCAAGGCCGCCGCCAACCGGTTCATCTGCCCCTCGGCGGCAAACAAGGCCTGCGGCGCGCCGAACCCGCGAAATGCGCCGGTCGGGATGTTGTTGGTCGCCACCGCATACGCATCGACGTGGATGTTCTCGCACACGTAGGGGCCGCTCGCCAACAAGGTGGCGTTGGCCACCACCTTGGTCGAGGTATACGCATACGGCCCCGCGTCGCCCAACACCCGCGCCTCGATGGCCGTAATCGTGCCGTCGCGCTTCGCCCCCCACTTGGTATAAATCTTGAACGGGTGGCGCTTGTGGTGGTATTGCATCGATTCCTCGCGGCTCCACTGGATTTTGACCGGTTTGCCCAGCTTCATCGTCGCCAAGGCCAGCACGATTTGCACCGACATATCCTCGCGCCCGCCGAACGCCCCACCCACCGCCGGATAAATAATCCGCACGCGGTCTTCTGGCAAGCCCAGCGCATGAGAGACCTGCCACAGGTCTTCGTGCACCCATTGCCCAGCCACCACCACCGTCACCCGCCCCTCGTCGTCGAGGTACGACACGCCGGCCTCGGGCTGCAAGAAGGCGTGCTCTTGGTAGCCCGTCTCGTACACCCCTTCGACCGTGAGCTCGGCCTCTGCCCAGCCCTGCGCCATATCGCCCTTGCGGATGCGATACTGCGCGAACGTGTTCCCCGGGCGGTCGGGGTGAATCTGGATGGCGTCGGGCGCAAGCGCCGCCTCCATGTCGAAAATCGCGGGCAAATCCTCATAGCCCACCACGATGCGCTTGGCCGCCTCGGCAGCGATGGCCTCGGTCTCGGCCACCACCACCGCGATACAATCCATATAGCACCGCACGATTTCGGCGGCGGGGTTGCTGCCGCCCAGCCCGCACAACACCGGCTGGTCTTTGATGACCAACCCATACTCGTTATGCGGCACGTCCTTGGCCGTATACACCGCCACCACACCCGCCATCGCCTCGGCTGCCGCCGTATCGACGTGCGTGATGCGGGCGTGCACCCGATCCGAGAAGCGCATCTTCATCCACAATTGCCCGTCGAAGTTCAGGTCGCCCGGGTACGGCGTCTCACCCGTCACCTTGCCGGGCGCGTCCCGCCGCAACATCGACTGGCCAATCGCAATCGGTTTTTCGTCGCTCATGAGTTAGCGCTTACCCCCGCGTTCCCGTGCTTCTTGTTCCTTCTTGCGCGCTTCCGCCATCTGCTTGTTCAGCTCCCGTTGGCGGCGCGTCTTGACGAGTGCCTCGGCCTGCATCAGCTTGCGCTCACGGTCGAGCTCCCGATCACGAATCCGCGAGGCATCCGGGCGCGGGATCATGAACGCGAACAGCGCCCCAATGATGCCCATGAACACCACGAAAATCACGATGCCCACCCCAATCCGCCAATGGTCGAGGATGAACGGGGGGCGGATGGCCTCGTGAGTCAGACGCCCGACCTCGGGCGCCAGCCCAAACGCCACCCCGCCCGCCGCCAAGGTCAAGAAAAATCCATACACCGGCCACCATGCCTGACGTTTGCGCTGCTGCTCAGGGCTTTGGCGCAACGGGTCTTGTGGTTGACGCATCGACATCGTTCATCACCCTCTCTCGGCGGCACGCTTGGCCGCCGCCTGACGAAATGCCTCGACAATCTTGTAATAGCCGGTGCAGCGGCACAAATTACCGCTGATGCTGTGTTGAATCTGCTCGGTGGTCGGCTGGGGGTGCTCCTCAATCAGCTTCGCACCCGCCATCAAGAACCCGGGCGTGCAATAACCGCACTGCACCGCACCCTGCTCGACGAACGCGCTCTGAATCGGGTGCAAATGCTCGCCCTGCTTCAGATGCTCCACCGTGACCACATCGGCACCGTGCGCCCGCGGCGCCGGAACCATGCACGCCATCACCGCCGCCCCGTCGAGGAACACCGTGCACGCCCCGCACTCGCCCTCGGCACACCCTTCTTTGGTGCCGGTCAAGCCCGCGTCCTCGCGCAAGAAATCCAGCAAGGTCTTGTCTTGCCCGTGCCCAAAGCGCCGTACCTGCCCGTTCAGGGTCATCTCGATGGCCTCGCGCTCGGCATGATACGTGCGCTCATCCAGCGTGACGTGCGGCGTATCGCCCCACAACATCGCGGGCGCGTCCGGCAAGCCCTCGGCTTGCGTGCCCGCCATCAGCTTGCGCAACGCCCGCGCCACCAACACCGCGATCATCTCGGTACGATACTCGGCGGGGCCGCGCACATCGGTAATCGGGGTCGGGGCTTGGCTGGCGGCGGTCGGCACACGAATCACCGTCGGTGCCACGCACCCCAGCGCAATCGCCGCCTCGCGCACCGTCTCCCCCGCGAGGTGCACCACCGCCGTGACGTTAATCACGCTGATGGCCTGCGCCCGCCGCAAGCCCAGCTTCAAGAACACGCCCCGCGCATCGCTGCCCATCGGCGCAAACGACACGCCCGCCACCAGCTCATCGGGGCGCATCACCGTCCGGCGCAAACCGGTATAAAACGCGCTCAGCGGCACCACACGCTGGCCACTGGCCGCCGTCAGGTGCACCGCCGCATCGAGCGCCAAAAGCGGGCTAATCGTGTCGTTGGCCGGTGAGCCGGTCACCACGTTCCCGACCACTGTGGCACGGTTGCGAATCTGCGGCGCGCCCACCTCCCACGACGCCTGCACCAACGGCAACGCCACCTCGCGCAGCAACGGGCTGGCCACCACGTCGTTGTGCGTCACCAACGCGCCCAGCCACACCCGCCCATCGTCCAAGCGCCGAATCGCCGTCGCGTCGGGGTCGGCCACGCGGCTGATGTCGATGACGACCTCGACGCCCGTGCGTTGCCCACGCTCCAGCTCAATCAGCAGGTCGGTGCCACCCGCCACCAAGCGCGCCTTGTCCCCATGTTCCGCCAACAACCCCGCCGCTTCATCCAGCGACGTTACCTGAAAATACCCAGACCACATACCCCTACATCATCCTTTTCGTCTCTTGACCGGCTCGATGTCCAGCACCGTGTACGGGTTGATGTTGTGGATGTGCGTCTCGCCATATCGGGTGTAGACCGTCGTCCGCCGGTCATACGTGTGCACGTGGCCGTGCAACATGTAGCGCGGGCGATACCACCGCATGAACCACAACAACGACCGAAACCCACGGTGTGGGCGGTCTTCCGCATCATGAATGCCCTTGGCGGGCGAATGGGTCACCAACACATCGACCCCGTGGCCGCTCAGCCACCGCCGCAACAGCATCCGCCGACCGAAGCCGACGACCATCTGCGCCATCTGCAATTCATCATACTGAATTTTCCCCTGATTATACCGTATCGAGCCCTCAAGCCCAGCAAATCGCAGGCCACCCAGCTCGAACACGTTCAGGTGCAAATCGATGCCGCCCGGCGGCTCCTCGGCGTACATCTCGTCATGGTTGCCGCGCACATACAACAACGGCACGCTCAAGATAGACGTGATGTACTCCAAATAAGCGGCGGGCAAATCGCCACAGCTCACCACCGCGTCGATGTCGGCATAGCGGCGGCGCAGATTGGCCGCATTCTCCAATTGTGCCTGTATCGTATCGCTGACGCAAAGAAGCTTCACATCCAAACAAACCCGCACACCGCGGGCGTACCCATCGCTATTTGACGATAATTTGCCCGACGACCAACCGCCCGTCCGCCACGCCCATCGACGCCCGCACGCGGTCGGGAGCATACCGCTCGAACGTCACCGGCGCATATAACCCGACCATCACGGTGTACGTCCCAGTCTCGAGCGCCGCTAAGTCTAGCACAAACTCGTCCGTAAACCTCGCAACTGGTGCGCCCCAATTGGCCGGAGGGTACGCCCCGCCCCCCGGGCGCACGTCGGCTTGCACCACCGGCGGTTGG
>JALONY010000103.1 GCA_025454715.1 Anaerolineae bacterium | reverse complement strand
ACAGCGACTCGACGTTTTGCAGGCTAATCGAGTCGATTTCGATGCCCAAGATGCGCGCCTCGGGGTGTGCCTTGGACAGGCCGCGCAGAAAATGCCCATAGCCAAACCCGATTTCGAGGATGCGCGGGGCATCGCTGGGCAGGTGCGGGAAGAGCGCGTCCCAATCGAGCGGCCACGGGACGTTGGCGAAGCTCAGGCGCGGGACGGGCTGGACGATATTTCGGGGCTTACGGCGGGTCATGCGCGTTAGGCCGTGACCTTGCACGGGTTGGTCAGGGTGCCGAAGCCGTCGATGCTGACGCTGACGACATCGCCATCGGCCAAGAAGCGCGGCGGGGTCATGCCCTTGCCCACGCCCGCCGGTGTGCCGGTCAAAATCACGTCGCCCGCCTCCAGCGTCATCCATTGGCTGATGTAAGCGATGAGCGCGTCGATGCGGTGCAACATCAGGCCGGTCGAGGCGTTTTGCATCACCTCGCCGTTGACGGTCGTGACCAGCGTCAGGGCGTGCGGGTCGGGCACGTCGCCCTTGGTCACCAGCACGGGGCCCAGCGGGCAAAAGGTGTCGAGGCTCTTGGCGCGCACCCACTGCGGCTCCGATTGTTGGAGGTCGCGGGCGCTGATGTCGTTGGCGAGGGTGTAGCCATACACGTATTTGAGCGCGTCAGCCGCTGCGACGTTTTGGGCGCGCCGCCCCATCACCACCGCCAGCTCGCCTTCCCAGTCGATTTGCTGGCTGAACGAGGCCGACCATGTGACCGCCGCCCCGTGCCCAATCAGCGACGAGGTGGCCTTTTGGAACAGCAACGGCTTGTCGGGCACGGCGTTGCCCAGCTCGGCGGCGTGGTCGGCGTAGTTGCGCCCGACCGCCACGATTTTGTGCGGGCGGAGCGGGGCGTGCAAGGTGCACTCCTCCAGCGGGAAACGCAGGCCGGTCTCGGTCGGGCTGATGCCGGTCTCGATGAGGCTGAGCAGGTCGAGGTTCCACGCGGCGAGGGTGATGACGCCGTCGCGCAGGATGCCGACACCGCTGCGAAGTGGGTGGGAGAAAGTGACGAGCTGCATGGGGGATGTCCTCTCGGGTGTTGGGGTCATTTGCGGGCGCGGGTGGCGATGGCGTCCCGCAATAGGGCGATTTTTTCGGGGCGGTAATTTTCGAGGTCTTTGCGGAGCCGGTCGAGGAGCTTGGGCGTAAAATCCAGCTCGATGACCAGCGCGGCCTGTTCGGTGTTCAAGCGCTCGGCCAGCGCGTCGAATTGTACGCTGCGCTGGCGGGTGTCAATCAACAGGGCGACCAAGCGCCCGATGATGAAACCCAGCACGCCGCCGCCGACCGCGCCCGCCGCAATCGCGCCCAGCTCGGTCAGCAAGTCGGTGGCAATCTGGCCATAGGCCGTCACGCCCAGCGCGATGGCTCCGATGACCGCACCGGCGATGCTGCCGAAGATACCGGCCTCTTCACCGCGTATCTCGTCATCGACGATGAGGGTGCGGTCGGTCTTGGTCTTGGCAATCACCACCGCCCGATAAATTTTCAGGTCGTTCAAGCCGCTCAGATGGTCGAGGGCGCGAGTGAGCACCTCGCGCTTGGCAAAAATGACCGTGACCAGCTCTGTCGCCATGCCCCAACCGCTCCTGTGTCGCCCCAGATGGGCTTAAGTTTAGCACATCGGATGGGCAAGACGGCAGTGGGGGGTTATAATTTTGGGGGTGTGCCGCCTTGTCGCGGCGCTTTCTGACCGCCGACCATGAGTGTACACACTGCATGACCGATCATCTTCAATACGTGCCGGTGCTGGTGGTGGGGTTTTTCGTCGCGCTCGGCCTCACGCCCATCAGCCGCCAGCTCGCGATGCGGCTGGGGGTGGTGGCCAAGCCCAACAACCGCACCATCCATTCGGGGCACATGCCGTTGCTGGGTGGCCTCGCCATCTACATCGGGTTTACCTTGTCGTTGCTCATCTTCAGCCCACCGGCGTACATTGCCCAGTTCGGGGCGATTTTGGCCGGTGCGGGCTTCATCGCCGCCATCGGCGCGCTGGATGACCGTTATAACCTGACCATCCGCACGCGCTTTTTGGCGGCGGCGGCGGCGGGTGCGTTCGTGGTGCTGTCGGGCGTGCGCTTCGAGCTGACCGGCGTTGCGCTCATCGACGGTGGCCTGACCGTGTTCTGGATTATGGCGCTGACCAACGCGGTCAATTTTCAGGACAACATGGACGGCCTTTCGGCGGGCAGTAGCGCCATCGCCGCACTATTTTTCTTGCTGATTGCGCTGTCGCAGGGGCAAATCTTGGTCAGCCTGTTGGCGGCGGCGGTGCTGGGGAGCGCGTTGGGCTTCTTGGTCTACAACTTCGCCCCGTCGTCCACCTTCATGGGCGATATGGGCGCGCTGATGCTCGGGTTCGTCTTGTCGGTCATCGCGGTCAAGGTCGAGATGATCGCGCCGCCGTTCGGGGCGCACTGGCTGGTGCCGCTGTTGGTGGTGTGGTTGCCCGCCTTCGACATCAACCTCGTGATTTGGACGCGCATCGGCGAGGGGCGCTCCCCCGGGCAAGCCGGGCGTGACCACACCAGCCACCGCCTGATGAGCCTCGGCCTATCGCACCGGCGCGTCTTGCTGATTTTGTACGCCACCTGCACGCTGTTCGGTCTGGCTGGCCTCACGCTGGTGATTGCGCCGTCTTGGGGGTTGGCGCTGGCTTGCGTCGGCCTGATTGCGGCACAATACGGGTTGATGTGGCGCATCCGACGCTTACGCCAATGGCCGACCAAGCCTTAAACGAGGGAGAAACATCATGCGTTATGTCGTGACGGGCGGGGCAGGGTTCATCGGCTCGCACATCGCCCAGCGCCTACTGACGGAAGGACACCACGTCGCCGTCGTCGATAACCTGTTGACCGGCCAGCGTAGCAACCTCGAGGTCTTGGCCGCGTTCGGTGACCGCTTCAGGTTTTACGAGGCCAGCATCACCGACCGTGACGCCTTGCTCAGCGCGTTCGACGGTGCCGAGGTGGTCTACCATCAGGCCGCCCTGCCCAGCGTGCCGCGCAGTGTGGCCAACCCGCTGGAAACCCACGAGCATTGCGCCACCGGCACCCTGACGGTGCTGGACGTGGCGCGCACGGTCGGGGTGCGGCGGGTGGTCTATGCGGGGTCGTCCTCGGCCTATGGTGACCAGCCCGGGGCGGCCAAGCACGAGGGCATGACGCCCCAGCCCATCTCGCCCTATGGCGTGGCCAAGCTGACCGGTGAGCTGTATTGTCAGGTCTTCACCCAGACCTACGGCCTCGAGACCGTGACGTTGCGCTATTTCAACGTGTTCGGCCCGCGCCAAGACCCCAACAGCCCGTATGCGGCGGTCATCCCGCTGTTCATCCGCGCCATGCTGCGCGGTGAGCCGCCCACGGTCAACGGGGATGGCGCGCAAACCCGCGATTTCACCTATATCGACAACGTGGTGCACGGCAACCTGTTGGCCGCCAGCGCCCCGCAAGCGGTCGGGCAGGTGATGAACCTCGCGACCGGCGGGCAGGTCGGGTTGCTCGAATTGGTCGAGAAGCTCAACGCCTTGCTCGGCACGCGCATCGCCCCACGCTTCGCCCCCGCTCGCGCTGGCGACATCCAACACAGCCGCGCCAACATCGACAAAGCCCGTGACCTGCTCGACTTCTCGCCCCTCGTCAGCTTCGACGAGGGCTTGGCGCGCACGCTCGCCCAGATGCGACAGCACCCGATCGCCTAACCTCCATCCCCCGCCCAACCTGACGAAAGCCGCCGCATGACCCTCGACAACACTCGCCCCGACACCCTTCTGACCCGCCCGACCGTCCACCCCTTCGTCCTCAAAGATTTTCGCTGGCTCTGGATTGGCGCGACGCTCGCCGCGCTGGCCGTGCACGGCTATTCCGTCAGCATCGTCTGGCTGGTCTTATACCTGACCGGCAGCGGCGTGCAGCTCGGGCTGGTGCTGACCGTCGCGGCGGTGCCCCGCGCCATCTCGATGCTGTTGAGCGGCGCGGTGATTGACCGCTACCCCCCACGCAGCATCCTCATCCTGTCGGCCTTGGTCAACGGGGCGCTGATGACGGTGATTTTGGGCTTGTTGGGCGCTGGCCTGATGAGCCTGCTGGCCTTGGTGTTGATTGCGCCGTTGACCGGCCTGATGGACGCCTTGTCGTACCCGACCAGCACCGCGCTGGTGCCGCGCCTCGTCCGGCGCGAGCAGCTCAGCACCGCCAACGCCTTGCTACACACCGCCGACACCCTCGCCAACATCATGGGGCCGACCTTCAGCGGCCTCCTCATCGGCGGGGTCGGGCAACTGGCTGGCTCACCGGTGATTGGGCTGTTGGGCGGCTTCGCGGTCAACGCGCTGTTGTTCATCGCCGCCGCAGTGGTGTTCTTGCGCCTGAGCTACCGCACCGCCCGCACCTACGCCCCGTCCGAGCCGACCGAAAACCTCGCCCGGGATGTGGTCGAGGGGGTGCGCTACGCCTTCCGCCGCCCGGCCATGCGCGCCAGCTTGTTGTTGATCGCGCTGATGAACTTCGCGGCCATCGAGCCGATTGTGGTTGGGGCGGCTTTGATGGCCGAGCGCCGCTTCGATGGCGACGCCACGCTGTACGGGTTCTTGTCGGGCGCGTTCGGGGTCGGTATGTTGGTCGGGTCGTTGGTGCTCAACGGCTCCGGCGTGACCAAGCGCCCCGGGCAAACCCTGACGATGGCCAGCCTGATGCTGGCCGTCGGGTTGATGGGCTTCGGGGTCGTCCAGACCGCGGTGGGCGCCCTGTTGATTTTACTGTTCATCGGGGTGGCGGCGGCGGTGGTCAACATCGTGGCGGTGACGTGGATGCAAGCCAAGACCGAGATGGCCATGCAGGGGCGGGTGGCCAGCTTGTTGGTGTTCGCCGCCGTTGCCCTCGACCCGTTCTCCAACGCGCTCTCGGGCGTCTTGGGCGAGCTCAACCTGACCGTGCTGTTCATCGGGGCGGGTGGGTTGGTGGCGTTGGGCGCGGTCGGTACGTTGTTCAGCCGCGCCCTCCGCCGCGAGACGCTGTGAGGGGATGCCCTGCCCGCCGCGCTAGTCCGCCGACGAGACCGGCTGGCCGTACAGCACCTGCCGCAAATATTGGCCGGTGAAACTGCCGGCCACCTCGGCCACCTGCTCGGGCGTGCCTTGTGCGATGAGCAACCCGCCGCCGTCGCCGCCCTCGGGGCCGAGGTCAATCACGTGGTCGGCCACTTTGATGATGTCGAGGTTGTGCTCAATCACCACCACCGAGTTGCCCGCATCGACCAATTGCTGAATCACGTCAATCAGCCGCTTCACGTCCACCGCGTGCAGGCCGGTCGAGGGCTCGTCGAGGATGTAAATCGTGCTGCCGGTGGCGCGCTTGCTCAGCTCGCGGCTGAGCTTGATGCGTTGCGCCTCGCCGCCTGAGAGCTGGGTGGCCGGTTGCCCGATGCGGATGTAGCCCAAGCCGACCGCGTCGAGCGTCTCCAGCTTGTTGCGGATGGTCGGGACGTTCTCGAAGAAGCTCAAGCCCTCGGTCACGGTCAAATCCAGCACCTCGGCGATGTTGCGCCCCTTGAAGTGGACTTGGAGCGTCTCGCGGTTATAGCGCGTGCCGCCGCATACCTCGCAATCGACGTAAATATCGGGCAAGAACTGCATCTCGATCTTGATTTGCCCTTGCCCTTGGCACGCCTCGCACCGCCCGCCCTTCACGTTGAAGCTGAAGCGCCCGGGGCCGTAGCCCCGGATTTTGCTCTCGGGCAGTTCGGCGAACAACTCGCGAATCGCGTCGAACATCTTGGTATAGGTGCCCGGGTTGCTGCGCGGGGTGCGCCCGATGGGCGATTGGTCGATGTTGATGATTTTATCGACCTGCGCCAGCCCGTCGATGCTGCGGTGCGCGCCCGGGCGCTCGCGGCTGCCGTTGATGGCTTGCGCCAGCTTGGCGTACAAGATGTCCACGATCAGGGTCGATTTGCCCGACCCCGAGACGCCGGTCACGCACACCAATTGCCCCAGCGGGATATCGACATCGACATCCTTGAGGTTGTTCTCGGTCGCCCCGCGGATGGTGATGCGCTTGCCACTGCCCGAACGGCGTTGGGCAGGCACCGGGATGCTGAAACGCCCGCTCAAGAAGTCGCCGGTCGGGCTACCGACCACTTGCATCACCTCATCGGGGGTGCCCTGCGCCACCACCCGCCCGCCGTGCTCACCCGCGCCCGGGCCGAGGTCAATCAAGTGGTCGGCACAGCGCATCGTCTCCTCGTCGTGCTCCACCACCAACACGGTGTTGCCGAGGTCGCGCAAGTCCATCAA
>JALONY010000102.1 GCA_025454715.1 Anaerolineae bacterium | reverse complement strand
ATCAACGGGCGCAACCGGCTGGCCTGCAAGGTCTTGATTGACGAGCTGGGCGCCAACACCCAAGCGCACGTCAAGGTACAGGTCGAGCCCATCCTCGGCCTGCCGGTCAAGAAAGACCTGATCGTCGATATGGAGCCGTTCTTCGCGCATTACCGCGAGGTCATGCCGTTCTTCATCAACGATGAGCCGGTACCGTCCAATGGCCGCGAGCGCTTGCAGACCAAAGAAGACCGTGCCAAGTTCGACGACACCACCAAGTGCATCTTGTGCGCGTGCTGCACCACCTCGTGCCCATCGTTCTGGGCCAATGGCAAGTACGTCGGCCCTGCCGCCATCGTGCAGGCGCACCGCTTCATCTTCGACACCCGCGACAAGGGCGCGCAGGAGCGCATCAACATCCTCGCCGAGCCCAACGGCGTGTGGCGTTGCCGCACCATCTTCAATTGCACGCCGGCCTGCCCGCGTGAAATCGAGGTGACCAAGGCCATCGGCGAGGTCAAGCTGGCCATCCAGCGCGGCAACCCCGACGGCATCATCAAGATTACCGAAATCAAGGAAGTGGTGGTCAACAGCTAACGGCTGTTCACCCCGCCATCCACACGCCCCGCCCGTGCAGCATCACCGGCGGGGTATTTTTTTCTCATCTTTCAGCCCAGCGGCAAATCGTAAACTCATTACAATCCTTCTTAAGGTTGATGAAATCGACCAAACAAGGGATTTTTCTCGCACCCAAGGAGCCAAGAACATGAAAAAGTGGATGAGCCTGATTGCAGCGATGCTGTTGGTGAGCGTGCTGGCCGCGTGCGGCGGCGCAGCCCCAGCAGGTGGCGGCACGACCGCGGGCGCTGGCCCCGAGGCCGTCGCCAAGACCTTCATCGAAGCCTCGTTTACCGCCAACCTCGAGGCTGCGCGTAGTGTGGCTTGCGCGGCGCTGACCGCCACCCTGACCGACGAGACCGCCGCCTCGATGCAGGAAATGATGAGCGAAGCCAACCCCGACTTCAGCGCCCTGACCTACACCGTCAGCGACCAGACCGACACCAGCGCCACCGTGACCGTCGGCGGAACCCTGAAGATGACCGTGGCTGGCGTGACCCAAGACATGAACTTCGCCGACATGGGCCCTGCGGCTATCTTGCCGATTGTCAAGGAAGGCGATGCATGGAAGGTCTGCCCGGCTTCGTAATCACCGACGCCGACGCATACGACTGACAAAAGCGCCCCCGACCATCCATGGTCAGGGGCGCTTTTTCGTCCAAGCCGCCGCCGCTACTCGAACACCGCTCGCGTGATGGGGTATTCGGCGCGGAAAAAGTCTTGCAAGTGCGCGTCGATGACGTACACCTCGCCCTCGCGCACCGTCAGGGTGGTGGCCTCGCCGCTGGTCTGGAAGGTGGCGCTCAGGGTGGCGGTCTGCCAGCCGTCCTCGCTGACGTAAACGGCCACCGCCTGCACGGTCTGGCCGTCCACCTCGCGGCGGGTCACGGCGTAGAGGGTCGTGCCGTCCTCGGTCAGCACCATCCCGTCGATGGCGGCGGGCACGTCCCATGCCACCAACTCGAGCGCGGTGGGGTCATCCAACGGCACGCGCACCAGCGACTCCGTGCCGCTCACGCCGACCAACAACAACCCATCGGGGTGGATGTCGATGCCGTTGCTGCCCAAAAACGGCGCGTCGAGCAACGGGCTCTCGACCAAGACCGACGCCTCACCTTCCGGCGTCACCGCGTACAACACCGGCTGAAACGAGTCGGTCAGGTAGGCGGTGCCGTCGGCATCGACCGTGACATCGTTGGCGAAGCGCGCCCCGCCGCCCGGGTGCACATCGGTCAGGTTGACGGCCAAGACCACCGCATCCAACGACAAATCATAGACCACCAAGCTGGCCAGCCCGCGTGCGAACGGGATGAAGGCGGTGGGCGAGGTGTTGGCGACGTACAGCCGCCCGTCGGCGATGTGTAGGCCGGTGGTGGCCTCGAACATCGGGTCGGTGAAGAGTGGGGTGTAGACCCCGTCATCGGTCACGGTGCCGACCGTACCGTCCAGCAACGAGCCGACGATGAAGCGCTCGCGCTCGGCATCCCACACCACGCCCTCAGGTTGCAAGCCCGCCGGTGCCTCGAACACGATTTGGTCGGGCAGAGCTGGGGTGTCGGGCTGGGCGCTGGCGGGCAGACCGGCCAGCATCACGGCAAAAACGACGAACAACACACGGCGCATCGAGCGGTTCTCCTTGTTTGTGGCAACACAACAGACGACATGCGCTCAGTGTACGGGTGAGCGCGGGGCGATGGGCGGTTTTCTCACCCGTTTCACAGCGCCCCCATCCCGCCGCATTGACGCCTGACCGAAACTGCGGCTATAATTTGGACATCTGTCACGCCCTTGTAGCTCAAAGGATAGAGCAAAGCACTCCTAAGGCTGAGGTTGCAGGTTCGACTCCTGTCGAGGGCACACCAAACACGACACCCCTGACCGACGCTGGTCAGGGGTGTCGTGTTTTTGAGTATTCTTCGGGACGTGAGGCAGCCACCGACACGCTCGTATGCCGACCGTATGCAAGCCGCGCCCACGGCGGTCTGCTGGGGTGGCATACGGTATAATCCTTGGATGAGCGTAGGGGGAAAGCATGGCACAAGCCAAGACATTTTACATCTTTCACGGCGAGGACGACATCGCCATCGAAGAAGCGGTCAACAAGCTGCGGGCGGGCATGGGCGAGTTCGGCGACATGAACACGTCCGAGTTCGAAGGTGACTCGGTCAGTGCGCCCGAACTCTTGAACGCGGTCTCGTCTTACCCGTTTTTGAGCGACAAGCGCTTGGTCATCGTCAAAGGCTTGATTGCCCATGCCACGCGCAAGGGCGCGGGTGAGACCGGCAAGCGCCTGATTGAGCAACTGATGACCGAGGGGGCGAGCCTGCCCGAGCACGCCCGCTTGATTTTGGTCGAGCGCGGCCTGCTGGGCGAAAAAGACAAACTCTCCAACGCGGTGGCGGCCATGCCACACGGGTTCGTGCGGGCGTTCAACGTGCCCGACGACCTCGCGGGCTGGGTCATTAAGCGCGTCGCGGCCTACAACGCCGAAATTCAGCCACGGGCGGCCAGCGCATTGGCCGATATGGTCGGCAAAGACCTGCGTCGGCTGGACAACGAGCTGGTCAAGCTGGCCGATTATGCCCTACCGCGCACCCTGATTACCGAGGACGACGTAGCGGCCATCACGCCCTATGTGCCCGAGGCCAACATCTTCCAGATGGTCGATGCGATGGCCAGCGGCGACGGCAAGACCGCGCTGCGCCTGCTCCACCAATTGCTGCGCGATAAGAACAACACGGTCTTCAGCGTGTACGGCATGATTACGCGCCAATTTCGCTTGCTCATCCTCGCCCGTGAGCATATCGACCGCGGTGGGGGTGGGGGGTTGGCGGCGGTTTTGAGCCTGCCCCCCCGCGCCGCCGAGAGTTTCGGGCGGCAAGCCCGCTCGTTCACGATGGCCGAACTGGAGGCCGTGCATCATAAGTTGCTGGAATACGACATCGCCATGAAGACCGGCGCGATGGAGCCGGAATTGGCCGCCGAGTTGCTGATGACCGGCCTGAGCGCGTAATGCGATGTGCAACCTGACGCGCCCGATGTGCGTATAATGCGGTATAACAATCTCACACACCAAACCCTACGGAGGATAACCCCCACCATGAACGCAGTTTTGACCATCATCATCGTCGTCGCGCTGATTTGGCTGGTCGGCAATTTGTTGGGCGGCGCCATCGGCTTGCTGATTTGGTTGCTTGCCGCCGGTTTGTCGGGCTACTTCGCCAGCCGCATCATGGGCGGGGACGGCATCGGCACGGTCGGCAACGTGTTGCTCGGGTTCGCGGGTGGCTTGGTCGCCCCGATCATCCTCGGCCTGATCAACATGGACGGGTTGCGTAACTTCCCGTTCATCGGTGGCCTGCTCGCCAGCATGTTCGGCGCAGTGGTCATCATCTTCGTGGCGCGCTTCTTCAACAAGAACTTCGGCAAGTAGCCCCACGCCTCAGCGCACCTCGCACGCCCCCGCCCCTCGCCGGACGGGGGCGTTTTTCATGCGCCCGCCGTTACAGCACGTCGTCGGGGTCGATTTCGACGTGCCAGCCGTTAGCCGCCGCCGCGTCGCGCAGGGCGAGGCGTGGGTCGGGGGCGCGCACCAGCACCTGCCACCGAAACGCCTCGCCCACCCGCCCGTAATAGCACGGCGCGGGGCCCATCAGGTCGGTGGCGGTCAGCCCATCTTGGGCGATGCGCGCCGCCAACGCCCGCGCCCCTTGCTCGGCCAAGCTGCGCGCCCGCGCCGCGTTGCGATCCTTAAAAATCACCCGCGCAAGGCGGCGGTACGGCGGGTAGCCCAACTGCTGGCGATAGCTCAGCTCTTGCGCGGCGAACCCGTCGTAATCGTGGCGGCAGGCGTGCGCGATGGCGTAATGCTCCGGCTGGTGGCTCTGCACCACCGCCCGCCCCGCCCGCACCCCGCGCCCCGCCCGCCCGACCGCCTGCGTCACCAACTGAAAGGCGCGCTCGGCGGCTCGAAAATCGGGCAGGTGCAGCGCCACGTCCGCGCTGACCACCCCGACCAATGTCACGCCCGGCAAGTCCAGCCCTTTGGTCACCATCTGCGTCCCGACCAGCACATCGGCGCTCCCGTCCAAAAAGCGCCCGATGATCGCATCGGCCAGCTCGGGGCGGTGCAGCGCGTCGCTGTCCCAGCGCAAGACGCGGGCGGACGGCCAGCGCTTGAGCACCTCGGCCTCGACCTGCTGGGTGCCCGCGCCGAAAAACCGGATGCGCTCAGAGCCGCACGACGGGCAACGGCTGGGCGCGGGGGTGCGGTGCCCGCACAAATGGCAGACCAGCGCGTTGTCGTACTCGTGATAGGTCAGCGGCTGGCCGTCGTTGGGGCAACGCGCCACATAGCCGCAGTCACGGCAAAAGACGTGGGTGGCGCTGCCGCGCCGGTTGAGCAATACGATAGCCTGCTCGCGGTGGCGCAGGGTTTGGTCGAGGGCGTCGTGCAGGGCGCGGCTGAACAAGCTGGCGTTGCCGTCGCGCAGTTCGGCGCGCATATCGACCAGCGTGACCGGCGGCAGGCCGCGCTCGAGGGCGTCGCGCTGCACCGCGTCGGCGTCGGGGGTGATGTGGGCGCGAGCGGCTTGCGTGTTGGCGCGTTGCCGGTTGAGGTAGATGCGCTGGGGCAAGCGCAACAGCACCAGCTCGCGGCGCTTGGCGCGCTCCATCGTCTCGAGGTCGGGGGTGGCGCTGCCCAACATCAAGACCGCGCCCGCCTCGCGTGCCATCCACTCGGCCACGCGGCGCGTGTCGTACAGCGGCGCGCTCATGCTGCGGTAGCTGCCGTCGTGCTCTTCATCGACCACCACCAGCCCGAGGTCGGGGACGGGCGCGAACAAGGCCGAGCGCGGCCCAATCACGATGCGCGCCTGCCCGTTGCGCGCTTGCTCCCATGCGCGGTAACGCTCCGCGTCGGACAAGCGGCTGTGCACCACCACCGCCTGCCCCGGAAAGCGCGCCCGCACCCGCCGTAGGGTTTGGGCGGTCAGGCCGATTTCGGGCACCAAGTAGATGGCCTGCCGCCCTTGCCGAAGCACGGCCTCGATGGCGCGCAAATAGACCTCGGTCTTGCCGCTGCCGGTCACGCCGTGCAGCAAAAAACCGGTGTAATCGGCGCGGGCGAGGGCAGCCTGAACGTGTTGCCACGCTTGCGCTTGGTCGGCGGTCAGGGCGGGCGGCGCAGCGGGCACGAAATCGCGCTCGGCCAGCGTGTCGCGCCACGTCTTTTTTTCGCCCAGCAGGACGAAATCCAGCTCGGCCAATTTTTGTAGGTCGGGCAGTTTGGCGTCGGTCTGGGCATAGACCCACGACACATCGACCGGCTCGGACTCGCGGGAGAGCACGCGCAGCACCCGCGCCCACACCTCGAGGCGCTTGCTGCGCCCGGCGGCCTCGCCCAATTGCGCCAGCGCGTCGTCGAGGCCGGACGGGTGGAAGGCCAATTGTGCCAGTTGAATCTTGGGCGGGTTGGGGCGCGGCGGGGTCAGCACGCTCTCGACATCGACCACCCCCAGCCCGTCCAACGTTTTGAGGGCGGCGCGCCACACATCATGACGCAGGGCGGCGCGCACCTGCGCCTCGCGCAGGGCACCGCGTTGCATCCAGCAGGCGGTAACGCGGCTCGGTATACTGCGATAGGTTGGGCGGCAACCACAGCCAGACGCACAAGCCGATGGGTGCGAGGGTCTCATCGCTCAGGCGGCGCGCCAAGCGTACCGCCGCTGGGCTGAGCAGGGGGGTCGGGTGCATCAGCCCACGGATGGGCTTGGGGTCTTGGATGTCGGTCGAATCCGTCAGGCGCAACACCACCGCCGGTTGGCGTCCGGTCTTGAACCCGACATCGACCAAATGCCCGACCATGAGCGCCTCGGCCAAGTCGTCGGGCACGCGGTAGGTGAAGGTGGTCGGGACGGCGGCATGGATGGCGACCTCGGCATACCGTGGCATATGTGTTCCTCGCTCCTCTCCCAAAAATAGGGGATAGAGGTCGGGGTGTGGCATCCCTCATCTCCCTACCGTGCCTCTCCACGCCCCAGAGTCGAGCGGTGGGTTGAGGGATGGCAGCAGAAAACAAGAAGGTTCATCTAGAAAACTTTCAGTGACCAAACAGAAAGTGAGACCTGATGAACCCGAGAAAACTATACGCCTGATGTGAAATGAGGTTGCCCACCCCAACCAGCGGCCACCTCTCGCCCATGCCCCGCCCGACGCTGATTCGGGATTTCGGTTGAGCGGGCGC
>JALONY010000101.1 GCA_025454715.1 Anaerolineae bacterium | reverse complement strand
AGCTCCATCACCGGCGTCGAGAGCGGCTCGAACCCGTACAGATGGAAGACCTCGCGCACCACGCCGAACACATACTCGCGCTTGATCATCTCGGCGGGCAAAAAATCGCGCATCCCTTTGGGAAGGCGGGGCTGAATACGGGTTTGGCTCACGGTGCGGTTCTCCAGTCGTGCAAGGTCTTGGGATGATGTCCGATGTGGGTAGTGTACTACAAACGCCCGTGACACTCCTCCCCTGTTTTAGGTGACAACCGACGCCCCCGCTCAGCCCCCAACCGGCGTACACTGGAATGAAAAATCGGGCGGGGCGTGTCTCTTGCGCCGCGCCCGCCAACCAGAAAGCAGGGGATGCCATGCCGTCTTACGAGGTGTCGCGGGTGCGCGGCGATTTCCCAATCTTGTCACAGCCGCATCATGCCGATGTGCCGCTCATCTACTTCGATAACGGCGCAACCAGCCAAAAACCGCAAGCGGTGCTCGACGCGCTGACGCAGTTTTATACCCACCACAATGCCAACGTCCACCGCGGCATCCACCGCCTGAGCGAGGAGGCGACCGAGGCTTACGAGGCCGCCCGTCGCAAGGTCGCCCGCTTCATCAACGCCGCTTCGCGCCGCGAGGTGGTGTTCACCCGCGGCACGACCGAGTCGATCAACCTCGTGGCCAACACATGGGGGCGCGCCAACCTGCGGGCGGGGGATGTGGTGCTCACGACCGTGATGGAGCACCACGCCAACCTCGTGCCGTGGCAGATGTTGGCCGCCGAGCGCGGTTTTGAGATTCACTACTTGGGGGTGTTGCCCGACGGCACGTTGGACATGGCCGAGGCCGAGCGCGTGCTGTCCGAGGGGCGGGTGCGCTTGGTGGCGCTGACGCACGCCTCCAACGTGCTGGGCACGGTCAACTCGGTGCGGACGATGGTGCGCCTCGCCCATGCCGCCGGTGCGCTGGTCTTGGCCGATGGCGCGCAGATGGTGGCGCATCACGCGGTCGATGTGGCGGCGCTGGAGGTCGATTTTTACGCCTTCAGCGGCCATAAAATGTACGGCCCGACCGGAATCGGGGTATTGTATGGCCGCCGTGCGATTTTGGAGGCGATGCCGCCATGGATGGGCGGCGGCGACATGATCGAGACGGTCACGCTCAGCGGCAGCACCTACGCCGCGCCACCCGCCCGTTTCGAGGCCGGAACGCCACCCATCGCACAAGCCATCGGGTTGGGCGCGGCGGTCGATTATCTGAGCACCTTGGGCATGGAGGCGGTGCACGCGCACCTCTCGGAACTGACGGCCTACGCGCTGGCGTGGCTGGCCGACATCGCGGGCGTCGAGGTGGTCGGGCGTTCGGTCAAGCGTGCGCCGGTCTTGGCCTTCACGGTCGAGGGGGTACACCCGCACGACGTGGCGCAGTTGCTCGACTCGGCGGGCATCGCGGTGCGGGCGGGGCATCACTGCGCCATGCCGTTGCACGCGCATTTGGGCTTGGTGGCCACCACCCGCGCCAGCTTGGGGATTTATAATACCCGTGCAGAAATCGACACGTTCGCCCAAGCCTTGAAGGACTTGACGCATGTTCACGCCCGATGAGTACCGCCAAATCATCCTCGAGACCGCCAACAACCGGCGCAATTGGGGCGCGCTGACGCCCAATGACTTCGATCATCATGAGCATAACCCGTTGTGCGGCGACCACCTGCGCCTGACTCTGCGCTTGGGCGAGGGCGGGGTGATTGAGGCGGTGGGCTGGGAAGGGGCGGGGTGCGCCATCAGCCAAGCCTCGGCCTCGTTGCTGGGTGAGAAGCTGGTGGGGATGCGGCTGGCCGACGCGCTTCGCATCACCCGTGGCGAGGTGCTGGCGCAGATTGGCCTGCCGCTGATGCCGACGCGCCAAAAATGCGCGCTGCTGGCGTTGCGCGTGCTGGTGGTGGGCGGGGCAGGCGCGCCAGCGTGGGAGGCCGGTGAGGGGTAGGGGGGGCATCCCTACCCTTCAGGTTTTCAGCCTCCGTCAACCCCATCTCGGCAAAACGCACAAAACACCCCCCAAACGCGCCGGTTTGTGCGATTGTGACGAGGGCTTTTGGCGGTTTCCAGCCCTCGCGCCCATGCCCTGCACCCCCTATAATGCCCTCGTTCTCGAAATCACAAACCTATTTAGGGGAGGGTTGCCAATGGGCAATGCCAATCACAAGCGTCTGGTCATTCCGGGGCCGGTCGAGGTTCGCGAAGAAATCCTGCACGCCCAAACCCAGTGGATGATCGGCCACCGCTCGACGGCGTTCGCCGACCTCTACGGGCGCATCCACACCAAGCTGCAAGCCGCCTTCCAGACCCAGAACCGCGTCATCATGATTGGCGCGTCGGGCACCGGCTTGTGGGAAGGTGCCTCGCGCAATGCCATCCGCGACGGCAAGAAAGCCCTCCACCTCGTCGGCGGCGCGTTCAGTGAGCGCTGGGCTGAGATTAGCAAGGCCAACGGCAAGCAAATCGACGTGATCGAGGTGCCGTGGGGTCAAGCCCACACCCCCGAGATGGTGGCCGAGGCGCTGCAAAAGGAACAGTACGACGCCGTGTGCGTCGTCCACAACGAGACCAGCACCGGCATCACCAACCCGATCCAAGCCATCGGCGAGGTGGTCAAGCCGTATGAGGACACCCTGTTCTTGGTCGATACGGTCAGCGGGTTCTTGGGCGCCGAGCTGCGCGTGGATGCGTGGGGCATCGACTTTGCCCTGACCAGCAGCCAAAAGGCTTTCGCCCTGCCGCCCGGCCTCGCGCTGGCCACGGTCAGCGAGAAGGTGTTGGCGCGTGCCAAGCAAATCCCGTACCGCGGCTATTATTTCGACCTCGTCGAGATTGCCAAGAGCGGCGACAAGAACAACACCCCGTCCACCCCGCCCATCAGCCTGATGTTCGCCGCTGACAAGCAACTGGACGACATCATGACCGAGGGCTTGGAGAACCGTTGGGCGCGCCACCTCGCCATGCGCGCCACCACCCACCAATGGGCGGACGAGCGCGGTTTCGGCGTGTTCGCCGACCGTGCCTACGCCAGCCCGACCGTGACCACAGTCGATAACCGCGCCCGCAACATCGACGTGGACGCGATGGCCAAGTTCATGGGCGGCAAGAACTTCAGCATGGACAAGGGCTACGGCAACATCAAGGGCAAGACCTTCCGCCTCGCCCACATGGGCGACATGCAGCCCGAGACGCTGGCCGAGGTCTTGGCTGGCCTCGACGAGTTCATCGCCACCCTCTAACCCCGCGCCCGACCGCTGAGCCGCCCCACGACAAGGGCGGCTCACGCTTATCTACACCCTCTGGAGACCCCCATGACCTTTCACGTCCTGATTTCCGACAACATGGACATCCGCGCCGTGGCGTTGCTCGAGCAGCACCCCGACATCCGCGTGACGTTCGAGGGCGACATGCCCCGCGACAAGGCGCTGCAAGCCGTGGCCGAGGCCGACGCGCTGGTCATCCGCAGCGCGACCAAGGCCGACGCCGCGTTTTTGGCGCAAGGCACCCGCCTGAAGGCCATCGCCCGCGCCGGTGTCGGCGTCGATAACGTCGATTTGGGCGTGGCGACCGAGCGCGGCATCGTGGTGATGAACACGCCCGACGGCAACACCATCAGCACCGCCGAGTTCACCTTCGGCCTGATGCTGTCGCTGGCGCGCCACATCCCGCAGGCGCACGGCAGCCTCGCCGGTGGCAAGTGGGATCGCAAGTCGTATACCGGCGTCGAGCTGCGCGGCAAGACGTTGGGCGTGGTCGGTTTCGGGCGCATCGGGCGGCAGGTGGCCAAGCGCGCCCTCGCCTTCGATATGAACGTGGTCGCTTTCGACCCGTTCGTGTTGCCCGACTTGGCCGCCGACCTCGGCGTGACCATGGTTGACCTCGACACCTTGTACGCCCAAAGCGATTTCATCTCGTTGCACACCAGCGTGACCAACGAGTCGCGCTACATGGTCAACGCCGCTACCCTCGCCAAGATGAAGCGCGGTGTGCGCATCGTCAACGCCGCCCGTGGCGTGCTGATTAACGACGCCGACCTCGCCGCGGCGATTAAGTCGGGGCAGGTGGCCGGTGCGGCGCTGGACGTGTATGAGCCGGAGCCGCCGACCGCCGACAACCCGCTGATTGGGCTGGCGGGCGTGGTGCACACCCCGCACCTCGCGGCCAGCACCACCGACGCCCAGAACAACGTGGCGGTCGATGCCGCCCAGCTCATCATCGACGCGCTGACGCAAGGCAAGTTCGTCAACGTGTGCAACCCCGCCGTCTTGCAGAAGTAAGGCGCGCAAGGCGCACCAAACCCGACGCCCCGCGGTGTATACCGTGGGGCGTTTTTTTGTGGGCTGGGGGCAGCGTCACGGCTTGGGCACGGCCACCTTCAGCGCTCGGCTGTCAGCGCGTTGCGCTATCAAGATCGTCCGTGCCGACAGCGATTTGCGTCATGATGCCCAGCTCGTGTTGCGGCTGATGCAATCCATATCCTAGCCCACTGTCACCGCCAGCCGGAGCCGTCGGTTTGCGCGAGCACGCCGGTCGGATTATTATTTAGCCGAAAAATCCCCAAGAGACGAACTTAGGCCGACAAAACAATCTCCCGACTTCTCTGGGATTTGAAAAATCAGCATCACTGACCATCACTGCATAGGGTTCCCCCCCGTCGTCACGATGCTCAGTGTACACAATACGTTGGCCATCTGGAGACCAGATAAAACCTGTTATGGCACTGGGAAGTACAAGGGTAACCGCACCCGACGCAAGATCGACAAGATAATTGTTGGCAATGTTACCATACTCTGGAATACGCTGTGTATAATTCATGAAAGTGCCATCTGGAGATAATGACATCTCATAAATCGCACCTTGTGAATCATCTGCTGAGACATCGCGCAATTTTGCACCTGTTTCAACAGAATATACGGATAGATTATACCTATTCTTCGTCACCAAGACGGTATCTGATGCTGAGACGCTAAAACTTCCAATCTCACGCCTCTCTGACCATAGAAAAGAACGGAAAGGGTCGAATTGGCGATGACTCGGAAAACTATAGAAACTGTACCCATCTCGTTTAGTGGCGAACATTTCCCTTGATGCTTCATTGTTAAAATAAATATAAAATCTATTGGCGTATTGAAATGATATAACGTCACCTATTATGAACCAATCAAGATCAGAAAAATTACTCAAAAAAGGCTGATCCGTTACGGTTGGCAGAATTACTCTTGGCACTTGACTGCCAATTGACATCTCGTAAAGTGAGCCGTGCATTGTGAAAAGTGTGTTTCTCCCATCAGGCAATAAGATTTGCTGGTCAGCGTCATCTCGTGTTGGGATGATTAGGAGTTCTTGACCATCGGGTCGAATGACAAAACTATAGGCAGACAAGACTTTGTATTTACAGGTCATGAATATCCATTCGCCCTCAAGATAGGGGCGTGAGTTCAGAGATATGGATAGTGTTATGAAAAACAATAGAATACCTTGTGACCTCGTAAATCGCATGTGCTACCTCAGACTGCTGAAATGTGTAACCTATTACCTCGTTCGAATAATTGATGGCTGACTTCAGATACTTACAAGGTTGTCTTGAGCCTACCTAATCATTATCCTTATTTCGTGGTTTGAAAATACTAAGTTCCTCCTTTTTCTTGGTCAAAATTTTTATTCCCTCGTCAGTCATACCTTCGTGTAATTCATATAATATCTCCGCTCCATCTTCTAAATCTTCATGTATTTTGTAGATGTTTCTCAGACCAGCAAAATTAACAATAACTCTTTCTTCGTTGTTGTTAACATACGAATCGTTAGACATTTCCCCCATTTTGACGGATTTTCTATAAGCACTTTCTGGATTATCTGCGCTAATAAGAATCATATTTACATATGCCCATCGTTCTTTGGTTGATGTGTTTTCAAATGCTTCAACTATTTCCGCTAAATACCACGCTCTTGATGACATGACCACCAGTCAACACCTCCGCTAGGGTTGTGACAAAATTATACGATTGTCTGTTCTGCAACGCCAACGCCACCGACTGGGTTGCGCTCACCAAAAGCGACAAGCAAACAGCACCAAGCGCGAGCATCAATGCGCCAATATCTCCTAGCTCAGGGGCAGGATTGACAAAAACGAACAATACCCCGCCCCAATAAACAGCCCATCACCCCTTTTGGGGTCGGTCAAGCACCGTGAAGCATAGCCCTTAACTGGGTGTTGAGATGGTGCATCGACAAGCTTTAGACAGTTTACCACGGCGCATTCAAATTGAGGCGATAAATCGAACCATCGACGACCATCCACAGATACTGGTTATGGTCTTCGATGATGGAAAGCGGTGTGAACGTGGTAAACATACAGCCTTCAAGTGTATCAGGATTGTACCATCCTGTTCCACTCATATCTATTTGTCTTCTGGTAAACCATAATCTTCCGTCCGAGCTCACGAATTTCAGTTCAATATTGGGATATGTGTCCTCATCAAACATGGCGACATTATCGGTAATATGCCACCTATTATCGATGCCACGCCAAGCAGATGTCCCTATATGCAAACGCCCCCTTGCATCGAAACCAATATTACCCTCAACCGGCTGAAAACCTTCGGGTAGATCGACATCTACCCATTGCTCGGTCTCGGCGCTATAGCGGGCAAAAGCAGGTTGAGATGGGTTTTGATAAAGGAGTGCATTATCGAATAAGACGGTTGAAATATAGACCTCACCGGTGTCTGAAATAGTCACACGGGGATATGAAAATCCATTATGTTCGGGTAGTTTTTTAAACTCTTGTGATTTAGGATCATAAACATAGAATAGATGACTGGATGCTATGCTAAAAATCATCCAAACACGTTCCAAAGAATCTGTTAATATTTTTGCGTTGCTAATGCTATAACGTGAAGAGTTTTCAAAATCTCCATCTTCAGGCTCAGCTATGACAATAAACCTGTCTTGTTCTTCGTCATAACGAACAAGAACAGCCTTATGTCGTGTTCTTCCATTTATGGTTATCTGACGTGACGCAACCCCCCAAACCTGTCCGGATTTATCAGCCGTAAAATTGACGACAGAGTCAAAAAAGCGCTCCGTATGGTCAGATAAATCTAGAGTGTGCCAAGTTTTGGTGTCTCGGTTGAAAACCCGCCCCTCTATGGGAGGAAAATCAGGGTGTGTTCTGAACCAAAGCTCTTGTTGATTGTCGATAACTCGACTAAATTCAATAGAACTGGCGCGAGAAAATTGTCGGTTTTCCCAAGGGTAAAGCGGTAAAATATCAACATCATTGAACCATCTGTAGCGATAGGCGAACGTATCGAAATCGAAAAGACAACGCCCGTCCGATGTGATGATTGGGCGATATGAGATTAACAGGGCAGATAGAATCAATACCAATGTAAT
>JALONY010000100.1 GCA_025454715.1 Anaerolineae bacterium | reverse complement strand
CCGACGATGGCCAGCGCCTCGGCATCGGCCTTGAAGCGCACCCCCGCAGCGCGCAAATGCGCCACCACGCGGGGCAAAAAGGACTCGGCCACGGCGCGGTGCACCAGCACCACGTCCAGCGAGTTGCAGACCGACGGGCGGCTGGTCTTGGCGTTGTGGATGACCTCCAATGCCAAATCGGTCTGGGCGGTCACATCGACGAAGGCGTGACAAATGCCCACCCCGCCGGTGATGACCGGGATGGTGCTGTTTTCCTTGCACAATTGGTGCAGGCCAGCCCCACCCCGCGGGATGATGACATCGATGTATTTGTCGAGCCGCAGCATCTGGCTGACGTAGGCGCGGTCGGTGCTGGCGATGAGCTGCACGGCGTCGGCGGGGATGCCGTGCGCCGAAATCGCCGACTGGATCGCCTCGATTAAGGCGATGTTGGTGCGGAGCGTCTCTTTGCCACCGCGCAAGATGGCCGCGTTACCGGTCTTGAGCGCCAGAGTCGCCACCTCGACCGTGACGTTGGGGCGCGCCTCGTAAATCACGCCCAGCACCCCCAGCGGGATGCGGCGGCGGCTGACGCGCAGGCCATTGGGCAAGGTGCGCTCATCGAAGGCCTTGCCCACCGGGTCGGGCAAGGTGGCCACATGCCGCACGTCGGCGATGATTCCGCTCAGGCGCTTGAGCAAATCGAGCCGGTCGAGCAGGGCATCGCTCAGGCCGTTGGCGCGCCCCTCGTCGAGGTCGATGCGGTTGGCGGCGAGGATGGCGGGGGTATGGGCTTCCAACGCCTCGGCGATGGCCAACAGCACGGCGTCTTTTTGGGCGGTGCTGGCGCGGGCAATCTCCACCGCGGCGCGCTTGGCGCGTTGGCCGAGGTCGTTCAGGTCAATCTGGGTGGCTTCGGCGAGGGTCATCGGTTAGGCCTCGTCGGTGGCGTCGGCGCTGGGGTCTTCCCAGCTCACGATCCAGATGCACAGGCCGGCCACCAACACCGTCGCGACAATCAGCGCAATCCACTGGGTGGGCAACAACCCGACATCGGCGGCCTCAATCACCAGCAACGCGACCATGCCCAGCGACAGGACGAGCCACGCGGCCAAGCGCGGGTGGCGCGACGCCCACGCCGCGCCCGGCAGTTTGGAGAGGATGTTCATGCGGTGTGTTCTCTTTCGATAGGGGATAGGGAAAGGGGCACACGATGTGCGCCCCCTGTCCAGAACGAGAGTCGGGTGGGGCGGCAGGCAACCGGTCAGATCGGCTGCAAGACGCGGTCTTTGCGGAGCTTCTTCTCCAGCACGGCCATGCCGGTGCTGGCGTCCATCACGGCCTCGCGCCATGCGGGGATTTCCATTTGATTGACCGAGACCGGCAAGTAGCCGTTGACGCGGAAGGCCTCGGCCACCTCGCGGGTGGTCGTGAGGGGCAAGAAGACGTAAGCCACCTCGCTCTCCAGCTCCCGCGAGAATTCCTCGACGCTGACCACGAACGGGTCGATGATGAGCTTGGGCGACACGCCCGGGCGCAACACCAGCTCGTCACAGCGGGTAATCAGGTTCTCGACCTGCCAACCCATCAGCCCGGCGATGTCGCCATCGGCGTCTTGTGCCACCAAGTAGCTCTTCTGCCCGAAGGACAGCATCACGTCCATGCGGGTGGTGGCGCGCCCACCGTGCGCGGTGATGAACGCGGCGATTTTCTCGGCGTTGTTGGGCATCCCGCGCCGCACGGTGATGGCGGTGCCCACCGGCGCAGGGGCGGGCGGGGCGCTGACCGGCGCGGGCGCGGTCGGGACGACCACGGCGGGCGTGGGCGCGACCGGCTGAGCGCTGGGCGGCGGGGGTTGTTGCTTGGCCACTTGCGAGGTGTCGGAGGTGTGCGAGACCTGCACCGCTGGCACCGTCTGCGAGCTGACCTTGCTCAAGAAGCGGTTGACGATGTTGTTCCACGCCGTCTGCACCTGCTTCCACGTCTGCTCCACGTCGCCATCGTTCTCGATGACCACGTTGGCCTTCTTGACCTTGTCGGCTTGGGCGCTCTGGGCGAGGATGCGCTTCTTGGCCTCCTCGGGCGACATGCCGCGCTTGCTGAGCAAGCGGCGGTATTGGGTCTCGGCCTTGGCGTTGACCACCCAGACCTCATCCACCACGTTGACCAGCTCGCCGTCCAGCAGCTTGATGGCCTCGACGATGATGACCTTTTGCTTGGCGCGCTGGATGAGCGCGTTGATGGCCTGCCGTACCACCGGGTGCGTGATGGCCTCCAACCGTTGCAGCGCAACGGCGTTGCCGAACACGATTTGCCCCAGCGCGGCGCGGTTGATGCTCTTGTCGGGGTTCAGGATGAACTGCCCGAACGTATCGATGATGGGCTTGTAGGCGGGCGCGCCGGGAGCCATCGCCTGATGTACCAGCGCATCCGCATCGATCGGATATGCGCCGAGGTGCTGTGCCATCTGGCGCACCAAGCTCTTGCCCACTGCAATGTTGCCCGTCAACCCGATGACATACTTGTCTGGATAGCGACTCACGTCCAGCCGTCCTTCCCGCCCCAAGTCAGGTGTTGGTTGGCGGATAAATGATTGATGAAATGTCGAATCACTCTTTAGTATATCCATAAGCGCCCGTGGCGCGCCAACAATTAATCCCTGTCTATCGTCCTACCCGCTGGGCAAATCTTAACCCGCCGCCCCGTGCGTCCCTCCTGCGAGAGGCATAGGGCGGCGGGCAGTCACTCATCTTTCAGCGGGCAATCAGCGGGCGTGCGGCCCGATGATGACCTCGCTGCCCCGTGCTTGTAGGTTGAGGATGGGCTGGTCGTAGGGCGTCTGCCACAGCGTCCACGTCGCACTGCGATAGAAGCGGTTTTGATAATCGCTGTAGCGGCGGGTGATTTCGGCTTGGCGCTCCTCGGTCATCAGCTCCAGCGGGTTGAGGATTTTGAGGCCGTGGCGCACCTCGAGGTGGAGGTGGTTTTGCCGCCCGCGCCCCGCGTCCATCGCCCCAATCACCGTGTCGGGGCCGACCGCCTCGCCCACGCGCAAGCCCGACGGGTTGGCGATGTGCCCATAGACGAAGATGTAGGGGCCGACCTTGAGGCGCGTATAGTTGGGGCCATAAACGCTGGTGTTGACGTTCACGTCGATGACCGTGCCGTGCACCCCTGCCACGATGGGCACGACGCGGTTGCTGCCATAATCGAAGCCGCCGTGCAGCGCTTGGCAATAGTTGTACCAAAACTTGCCGTCACGCCGCAGGTCATAGGCAAACTTGGTGTTGCCGTAATATTGGATCCAGTCGAGGTCGGTCAGGGCGACCGGATGGCGCACGATGACCGGCATGAACGGGATGCCCTCGACCGTGCGGTGGGTGATTTTGGGGATGATTTTGAGGTAGGAGGTCTCGCTGCCTTGCTTGCGCTCGGGCGACCAGCCCCGGGCGTGCTGCCACCACACGAACCCGGCGTTTTCGGTGCGGGTGCGCGGGATGACCTCGAACTGCTCACCGGTCGAGAACTGCCCGAGGCGCTCGCCGGTCAGGGTCGGCTCGCGCCGGATGCTGATGGGCCCCTCGACCACCTCGAAAAACTGGATGGGGGAGCCGTCCGGCTGATTCATGCGCGGGTCGGCATGGGGCGCGACCGGCGCAGGTGGCGGGGTGTCGCTGACGACCATGAACGGTTGCCCAGCCGTCAGGCGACGCTCGGCAGACCAGCCCTTATCGTGTTGCCAATACACGAACTCGCCGTTGACCGTGCGCGAGGTCGGGATGATCTCGATGATGGTGTCGTTGCTCAGCTCGCCCAGCTTTTTGCTGTTGGGGTTGGCTTGCTCGCGGATGCTGACCGGCCCATCGACCACGCGGAAGTAGCGCACCTGCGGGGCAGGGGCGGGCGCGGGCGCGACCGGCTCGGGGGCTGGGGTGACCGGCGCGGGGGTGACGGGGGCGACCGGCGCGGGTTCCGACGTGACCGGCGCAGGCTCGGGCGCGCTGGTCGGCAACATGAACGGCGCGGAGTTGTCGTTGCGCCCCAAGGCCGACCACCCGCGGGCGTGGCGCACCCAGCGGAACCCGCCGCTGACCGTCACATCGTCCGACAAAGCCTCGATGATGGTGCCGTTGGGCAATTCGCCGGTCTTGCTGCTGCCCGAGTCGGGGTTGACGCGCACGCTGACGGGGCCGTTGACCACGCGAAAATGGCGCGTCTTGCCCACGGCCACCGCGGAGTCGGGGGCTTGGGTGCGGCGCATGAACGGGTTCGAGCCCGCCGTGACGCTGCCCTCGGCAGACCAGCCGTGCTTGTGCTTCCACCAGATGAACCCGCCCGCCTCGGTGCGCGAGCCAGCCTCGACCTCGATGAGGGTGCCGTTGGGCAATTCCGCGACGCGCACACCGGTGGCACTGGGGGTACTGCGGACGCTCAGGGGGCCGTCCGTCACTTGAAAATAGATGCGTTCCGTCATGCCGTTCTCCTTATTCGTGCTGCCGATGAAAACACCGCACGCCGCGCCCAGCGTCGGGGGGATAAAAAAGCGTCTTTATTGGCGCTCCTGCCACTCTTGGATGGCGTTTTGGATGAAAGCGCGGGCGTCGGGGTCGGTGATGTCGCTGACCGCCTCGAAAAATTGGCCGTTCACCTCGATGCGGACGCCACCCCCGGGCGCGGCGCGCACATGCCACGGACGCCCGCCATAGCCCGGGGTCTGGGCGAGGCGGTATTGCAGATAGGCCTCGATGGATGACGGGATATCGAGGTCGGGGATGGGCTGAAAGGCGAACTTGGGCTGCCCGAACAACCCACGCCCTTTGTACTCGGCGCTCTGCATATCGCGATACTTGGGCAGGTCACCCGGCAAGGGGCCGTCATTGGCCGCGGCCATCGGGGGAGGGGGCGCGGCAACGGTGAGCGGCGGGGGCGGGGCGACGGGCGCGGGCGGCGGGGTGGGGGTGCTCACCGGCGCGGGCGCAGGCGCGTCGTCCGGCTGGCTCAGCGACTTGGCCAGCTCGGTCATCAGGCGGCTGAACGCTTCCTTGGAGGCGGGCGCGCTGGCGAACGATTTGAAGGCCGCCCCCGGGAGCTGCACCAACAGGCGGCCATCGCTCGGGTCGCGCAAGATGGCCAGTTCCTCGCGGGCGCGCACCGTTTGGCCGCTGACCAGCGTCACGGTCGCCTCGCCCAGTACCCGCGGCAGGTTTGGGTTGACCGGCGCAGGCGCGACCGGCGCAGGGGCGGCCAGCAGCAAATCGAGGTCGGGCAGGTCGTCCAATGCCGAGGCGCGCACCGGCGCGCTGGGCGTCAGGTTGGCAGGGGCGGGCGCGCTGAGCGCGGTCGGCTTTTGGCTGCGCTTCTTCAGCATCGGGCGCAAGATGGCGAAATACGCCATCAAGCCGAAGGCCAGCACCGGGATGAGCACGGCATAAACCAAAATCGCGGGTGGGATTTGACGGAGGATTTCGTCCATGACCGGCTACTCCAAAAGCGGCTGACAAACGGGGCAAAAGTGGGTTCCGCGCTGTGCCACACGGGTCTTGTGCAAAATTGTACCGCACACCACGCACGGCTGCCCATCACGCCCATAGGCCAGAAAATGCAACTGCGACTCGCCCATCGAGCCGTCCGGTTTGCGGTACCAGCCGATGGTTGCGCCCTCATGGTCGAGGCCGAGCGTCAGCGCCTCGCGGATGGTGTAATACAAGCGCACCGCCTCGTCATCGCTCAGGCTGTTGGCCTTGCGGAGCGGGTGCAGCCCAGCGCGGAACAGCGCTTCGTCGGCATAGATGTTGCCGACCCCTGCGATGAACGATTGGTCGAGCAACAACGCCTTGAGCGCGCCGCCGCGCCCGCGCAGGCGTTCGAGGAAGTGCGCGGGGGTAAACGAGTCGTCCAGCGGCTCTGGGCCGAGCTTGGCCGCGCCCGCCGAGACCTCGGCGAGGGTGCGCGCCAGATAGACCTTGCCGAACTTGCGCGCATCGGAGAAGCGCAATTCGCGCCCGTCGTCCAACCCGAACTTGGCGTGTACCCAACGGTCATCGGGCAGGGTTGCGCCCGCCGGTGCCACGTACAAGCGCCCGGTCATCTTCAGGTGGACGATGAGGAGGTCATGGGTCAGGGAGCAGACGATGTACTTGGCGCGCCGGTCGATGCGCTCGACCGTTTGGCCAAGCACGCGGTTGGCCAAGTCATCGGGGCTGGGCGCGCCAATCGTGCGCGGCCAGTCGTACCAAAAGCCGGTCACGGTGCGCCCAATCAGGCGACGGTTTCGACTTCGGGGAGTTCGGGCATGAGCTGGGGGGCATCCTATCGCAACACCACACGACCCCCTCATCATACACCGACATCGACTTGCTGGGATAACCCAACCGGTTATCCCAACCCCAGCGCCCGCCGCAGTGCCTCGACCTGCTCGCGTTGCGCGTCGGTCAGGTGCTCCGGCACCCCAATCAGCACCCGCGCATACAAATCGCCAAAGCCGCCCTGCCCGTCCGGCAAGCCCTTGCCGCGCAATTTCATCTTCCGCCCCGACTGCGTGCCCGCCGGAACCGTCAGCTTGAGGGCGCTGCCGTTGGGCGCGCTCACCGTGGCCTGCCCCCCCAGCATCGCCGTGAACAAATCGACCCGCAGGTCGGTCGTGAGGTCGTTGCCGTGGCGCTCGTAGGCGGGGTCATCCTCGATGCGGATGATCAAGAACAAATCGCCCGCGCCCGCCGCACCGGCCTCCCCCTCACCCCGCACCCGCACGCGCATCCCGTCGGTCATGTTGGCCGGAATCTCGACGCGGATGCGCCGCTCGCCCTTGGTCACGATGCGGACGCCGCCCTCGAACACCTCGCGCAACGTCACGCCCACCTCGTGCTCGATGTCGCGCCCCCGCGACGGGGCGCGCCGCGTGTTGGGCGCGCTGCCGCCCATCCCACCGAAGAAATCGCGCAGGATTTCGTCGAAATTGACGCCCGCCGCGCCGCGCCCGCCACCGCCCGACCATTGCCCAGACGCGAACGGGTTGCCGTCCATGTCGCCGAACTGGTCATAATTTTGGCGCTTCTGCGGGTTGCTGAGCACCTCATACGCCTCATTGACCTCTTTTAGCCGCGCCTCGGCGCTCGGGTTGTTCTGGTTGAGGTCGGGGTGATATTTCTTGGCCAACCCGTGATAGGCGCGCTTGATGTCGTCTGCGCTGGCGCTGCGGCTGACCCCGAGAACCTGATAATAATCCTTGGCCATACGTGCCTTCTTTGGCTGAGCTCACTCTGGCGGGCGTGGGCGCAACGCACTGCCCCCACCCCGCACGCGGTCACATGCTTCTAGCATGATTGTATGTGCGTTGGGCGCTGCGATGAACGCTTATGCCCGTTTTCTAACACACGTCCTACACATCCCCCACATATCCCAACCCCGCCGGTTTATCCCAACCCCCGATTCCGATTTATCCCAACCTCGATTTGGGATACGTGATATATCCCCAAAAACGGCCTTTTTTATCCCAAATTTTCTCATCTTACGGACAACCCCTCATCAGCAATGTTCATAACTCTGTCGATAACATGTTCATAACCTGTCGAGAGATGTTCATAACTTTGACGTGCAAACCACAAAAACAGAGTAGAATGCAGTGCAGGGGTCGGAAGTTGTGAACAGGTGAAAAAGTTATCGACAGTGGGTTGTTCATAACTTATCCCACCGTTAACCTGACAAGCGGGCGAATTGGGGATAAAATCGCCCCTGATTGGGTTAAAAAAAGGGCGGTTTTGCGAAACTGGGGATATATAACCCACACTATCCCAACCTGCCCAAAAGTTATCGACATTATCGACACTACTACTACTACGATATAGAGATACCCTTGAAGCCCAGCACCCTGCTTTTGAAAGCGACACACCACGATGACGAGCGTTCCACCATCGGACGGTAATCCTAGGGCGACCCAGCAGGTCAAGACCATGACAACGCCTTCATCAGACCTCGAAGCAGAAGTGCTGCGGTTGCGCGCCCAAGTGGCAGGCCTACGCAAAATGCTGACCGTGACCACTCAGCTCAACGTGGCCTTGCTCAGCCCAGACCCCCAGCTCGAGATTTTGTTGCCGGCCATCATGGACGCCGCCGCAGAGCTGACCGACTGCGAATCGGCGGCGGTGTTGCTGTGGAACAACGACCAACAAGAATTGTTTTTCGCGGCCACCAACAGCGCCTCGCCGACCGCCCACGAGGTGTTGGGGATGCCGGTGCCGTTGACCAGCATCGCGGGGACGATCTTCCGCGAGCGGCGCGCCATCGCGGTCGATAACGTGGAGCACGACCCGCGCCACTATAAAAACGTCGATGAGCAATCCGGCTTTCGCACCGCGTCGCTGATGGGCGTGCCGATGGTCTCGCGTGACCGCGTGATTGGGGTGCTGGAGGTGGTCAACAAGCGCAAATTGCCGTTTACCCAGCGCGACGAGCAAGCGCTGATGTTGCTGGGGCAAGAGGCGGCGGTGGCCATCGAGGTGGCGCGCTTGCTGGTGCAGCTCAAGACCGCCAACGACGAATTATCGCAAGTGGAGAAGCTGAAGGACTCGTTCATCAGCATCGCCTCGCACGAGCTACGCACCCCGCTGGGGTCGATTTTGGGCTATGCCAGCTTCTTGAAAGAAGATGCCCCGTCGCCCGACATCCAAGAATATGCCGACGCGGTGATGCGTAACGCCGTGCACCTGCGCTCCATCCTCGACAGCATGGCGACGTTGCGCTATTTGACGCCGGTGGGCAAGGATGTGCAGCCCGAGCGCGTGCCGCTGGCCTCGCTGATGCGCGACCTGCAAGCCGAGGCGTCCTCGATCGTCGGGGCGTCCGAGCGCAACATCAGCTTTACGCCGGTGCCGCTGTATTTGGCCATCCAAATCGATCGCGAGCGGATGGGCTTGGCGATTGCCAACGTGATGCAAAACGCCATCCGCTTTACGCCGCCGGGCGGTTATATCGCCGTCAGCGTGCAGCCGCGCACCAACCCCAACGAGGTCTGGATTACGATCGAGGACAACGGCCTCGGCATCGCACAGGAGCACCTCGAGCGCATTTTCGACGAGTTCTATCAGGTCGAAGACCACATGACGCGCAAATATGGCGGCCTCGGCATCGGCCTGAGCGTGGCGCGCATGTTAATCCGCGCCAACAACGGGCGCATCTGGGCGGAGTCGGGCGGGGTAGGGATGGGCGCACGGTTCGTGATTGCCCTGCCCACCGTTTAGCCCACGGCCTGCCCCGCGCACACCCCAACGCGGACAAAACCCTAAGCGTGTGATAGCATATCCGGCTTGTCTGGTCTGACAGGGGAGAGGTCACACCGCGCATGTCCACGCCCGAACAACACCGCTTTTTCGGCAGCCCCATCACCCGCGCCATCTGGGGCAACGTCGAGAACATCGTCTTGATTTACGTGGGCGCGGCAGCCGAGTTCGCGCTCAACCGCGATGTGGATTGGCTGTTTTTTACCAACCGCCTGCCGTCCGACCCGATGGGGCGCTTCATCGAGACCTTCGCCTATAACCAGCGCGTGTTTTTCTCGCCGGTGGCGCAGCTCGAGGGGCTGGGCAAGCACGTGCGCGCCATCCATACCGCCGTCGAGCGCAAGCGTGCCCAAGCCGGTGGCGCCAGCACCATCCCCAACCGTGCGTTCATCGAGGTCAACGACATGTTGGTCGAATATGGCATCCGAGGTTGGGAATATTTGCACAAACGCACCCTGACCGAAGCCGAGCGCGAGTCGTATTATCAAGATATGCGCGCCTCGTGCGAGATGATGGGCGTGACCGACCTCGACGCCGACTATGCGGCCTACCGCCAGCGGCGCGAGAGCACCCTGTCGGCGGTCTTGCAGGTCTCGGGCGAAACTCGGCGCTTGTACGCTGCGTATCGTCAAGCATTGGGCAGGCCGCGCTTTTGGGTCGGGGCATTGTTTCAGGCGCATTTCGTCCACCCGCTGGTGCGCCAGCGGCTGGGGCTGGTGCGGGTGCCCTTCAGCGGGCTGGCCTATCGGCTGTACCCGTGGGTGCGCTCCGAGGCGATGTTCAGGCTGTTGGCGTTCGCGCTGTTCGATCGCAAGACCCGCTCCGCGCTCTTCCGCTTCAAGCGCGATTTCGGCGTGGCAGAGCTCGTGCCTGCCAACGCCTGAGGTCGCCGGTTTCATCGTCATTTAGGCCGAGGTCTCCGACTCTCCCATGCTACAGGCCGTCCTCCTGACCGTTTACACCATCGGCACGCTCTTTCTCGCCCTCTACAGCCTGACGCAATTGGTCTTGGCGGTGCGCTTCGCACTGCTGGCGGCGCTTCGGCGGGCACCCGTCTTGCCGCCCGCCCCACCCGCCATCTGGCCGGTGGTGGTGCTCCAATTGCCGCTTTACAACGAGAAATACGTGGTCGAGCGCCTGCTGAACGCCGTGGCACAACTCGATTACCCGCGTGACCGCCTGATTGTGCAGGTCTTGGACGACTCGTCGGACGACACCGCCGAGGTGGTGGCTGGGCTGGTGGCGCAACACCGCGCCGACGGCCTCGACATCCACCACGTCCGCCGCCCGCAACGGGTCGGGTTCAAGGCCGGTGCGCTGGCTTATGGCCTGACGCTGGTGCCCCAAGCCGAGTTCGCGGCCATCCTCGATGCCGACTTCGTGCCCGCGCCCGATTTCATCCGGCGCTTGGTGCCCTATTTCGGCGGGCAGCGCGTGGCGTTCGCACAAGGGCGCTGGGAGCACCTCAACGGCGACGAGAACGCCCTGACCCGCGCCCAAGCCCTCAACATCGACTCGTATTATTGGGTCGAGCAGGCGGCGCGTTCGGCCATCGGCACGGTCATGTCGTTCAACGGCACGGGCGGCATGTGGCGCATCGCGGCCATCCACGACGCGGGCGGCTGGCAATCGGACACCCTGACCGAGGACTTCGATTTGAGCTATCGCGCCCAACTGCGCGGCTGGCGCGGGGTGTTCGCGCCCGATGTGGTCGTCCCGGGCGAGTTGCCGCCGCAAATCGAGGCGTATAAGCGCCAGCAAAGCCGCTGGGCGACCGGCAGCAGCCAAGTCTTGTTCAAATTGGTGAAGCCGGTGCTGATGAGCCGGATGAGCGTGCCGCGCAAGACGTTGGCACTGCTGCACATGGCGCAATACCTGCCGCATCCGGTCATGTTGGTGCTGTTGCATGCTGGCGTTCCCGATCGTGATGATTTTGGGCATCGGGCTGTTGTGGAGCAACACATGCGCGGCCTATGCCGCCTTTCGGAGCTGGCGGCAACATCGTGAGCTGGAGTTCGTCCGCACGCCCAAGTTCGCCGCCGACCAGCGCGGCTGGGCGGCGCGCTCGGCCTATGCCTTGCGGCTGGCCAGCGCCCAGACGTGGGTGGAGCTGGGCTTGGCGGCCTATGCCGCGGGGGCGTGCGTGCTGGCCTTGCGCTTGCACACCGCCTCGGTGCCGTGGTTGATGACCTATTGCATCGGCCTCGGCGCGGTGGCGCTGTGGGGGCTGGCCGACCAATACCGCCTGCGCCAACCCGCTCCCAGCGGCCTTTCATCGAACGTTCGCACAACTTGAGCCCACGGTTAACCCCGTCTTGATGTCGGGTTGCTATCTTTCGCCATGTTACCAACATCCAACAGATGCGAAGGAAGAACCCGATGACACTGCGCGCCGGACTCGGACGAGCCGACCTGCATATGCACACCACCGTCAGCGACGGCACGATGACCGTGCGCGCCCTCTTGGACGACGTGGCGCGCCGCGGCGACCTCGACGTGATTGCCATCACCGACCATGACCGCCTCGACGCGAGCTTGTGGGCGTATGCCCGCCGCGAGCGTTACCCGTTCGACATCGTGCCGGGCGTCGAGGTCAGCAGTGCCGAGGGGCATATCTTGGCGCTGTGGGTGATGACCCCGATCGCGGCGGGCATGTCGATGGCCGAGACGGTGGCGGCGGTGCACGAGGCCGGTGGTCTGGCGATTTTGGCACACCCGTTTTTCGGCCAAATGGGCGACATCCGGCGGGCGGCACGCCGTTACCGCCGCGACCCGCACTACCTCAAGCGGGCGGGCTTGGACGGCTTGGAGGTGTTCAACGCCTCGGTCGTGTTGCCGGGCTCCAACCGCTTGGCGGCGCGGGTGGCCGCGCAAATCGGGCTGGCCGCCACCGGCGGCAGTGACGCGCACGCCTTGCGCGCCGTCGGCACCGGCCTGACGCACTTCCCGGGCGGGCGCACCGCCCAAGACTTGCGCCTTGCCATCACCCAGCGCCAGACGGTCGTGACCGGACGCCCGTGGCCTGCGGCGGCCTATGGCGCGTTCGTGGCCGATTTCATCGCACGGCGCGGCCACTGCCTGAGCGGCGAGGTCGATTTGCCCGACGACGACCGCGACTGGCCATTGGCGGGGGCGGTCTAGGGCGCGGTATAGTGGGGCGATGCAGGTTTTTACCGGAGGTTCACCGCCCATGTCCGACGCGCCGCGCAAGACCCTAGCCCTGATTTCGCACGACGGCAAAAAAGCCGAGATGGTCGCCTTTGCCATGACCCACCGCGAGGTGTTGTCGCGCTATCGCTTGATTGCCACCAGCACGACCGGACGCCACCTCCAAGAGCAAGGCTTCGAGGTCGAGCGGATGCTGAGCGGCCCGTTGGGCGGCGACGCGCAAATTGCCGCGCAAGTGGCCGAGCACAAGGTGGCGGCGGTCTTCTTCTTCGTTGACCCGCTGGGCAAGCACCCCCACGACCCCGACATCCAATCGCTGTTGCGCATCTGCAACGCGCACAACGTGCCGCTGGCCACCAACCCCGCCACCGCCCAATACATCATCTCGGTACAAGCCCTTTAGCGCCCCAAAAACGGCGCGCCCCGCATCGGTCAACCCGATGCGGGGCGCGTTTGAGTCGGGGTGTGGTGGGGCTTAGGCCAGCATCGTCTGAATGCTGAGGGCGATGAAGTAGCAGATGATGACCCCCGCCACCAGCGCCACCGCCAGATAGGCGTGCTTGTTGCGATAATTGACCGCGTAGAACTTGCGGACACTGCTGACCAGCGTATACAGCGCAATCAAGTTGAGCACCAGCACGATGGGCGCGCCGAACTTGCCGGTTAAGCCCAGCAACGGCAACATGAACGGCAGGACGACGTACTCCAGCACACAGCGCACCCCCGCCCACACCATCGACAGCATGAAGGTGTTTTCGGCGTTGCGGACGGCGGTGGTATCGGGCGCAATGGGGGCGGGCACCCCCGTCTCGACGGGCTTAGCAGACAAGCTCATGGCAAAACCTGTAAAAACCTACAGAAATCATGAGGTCAGTATAGCAAACCTGTAGGTTCTTGTCACGCAATGACCTTCACGTTTCTCATGTGCGGTTCATCAGGGCAAGGTCACGAGGTCGAGCGCGAACGGGAGCTGGGGCGAGACGCCCGGGGTGGCCAGCGCCCGCGAGTCGATGTTGGTAATCAAGACCGAGCCGTCGGGCATCACGGCGGCGTCCCACGGCCCCCTGAAGAACCCGGCCAGATAGGCCAAGTCACCCTCGCGTAACACCATCAGCGCTTTCTCGTCCAATGCGGTGACGTAGACCGTGCCGTCCGGCGCGGTCGTCACCCCGACGAGGCCGGGCGCGTTCTGGGTGCCGACGAAACGGTACAGTTCCTCGAAGGCCGCGGTTTCGGGGGTGAGGGCGTAAATCACGTTTTGGCGCGAGTCGGTGGCGTAAATCGTGTCGGTGGTGCTGTCGTAGGCCACATCGGTCATGACCGAGGCGGGTTGACCGTCGGGCTGGGGGGCTTGCCACCAGCGCGCCCCGTTTTGCCCGTCGCTGTCGAAGCGCCAGACGTAGCCGAACAGGTCGGCGGCGTACAAGAAGCCCGCCGCGTCACGGGTCAGGCCGTTGAGCGCAACGGTGCCGCCCTCGGCGCTCAGGCTCCCCAAGTCGCTGATGCCCCCGTCGGGGGCGATGACGTAGAAGCGCCCGCCGCTGGTCTCGGCGTCGCCGGTGGTGCGGTCGAGCACGGTCAGGCTGCCGTCCGCGTTGTAGACCAGCCCCGCCACTGAGCCGAAGCGGTCGCGGGTGTCGGGCAGGGCGGTCACCGTGCCATCGGGGGCGATGCGGTAGACCTCGCCGCTGGAGTAGCTGGCGGTGTAGGCCGTGCCGTCCGGCGCGACCACGACCGGCGCAGGGTAGGCGTCGTCGGCGGGCAAGATGGCGTACTCGCGCACCGTCACCCCCTCGGCAATCGGTTGCGCGACGCTGCGCGGGCTGTTGTTGACCGTCAGCACGATCAGCAGCAACGTGACGCCGACCAGCAGCGCCAGCGCGCCGATGGCGATAAACCCAAAAATCATGATCCGCTGGCCTCGCGGCAAGCCTGCCAAGCGCTCCATCCGATACTCCTCGTCTGCCCATGCAACCTGTCCAATCATGCCCCTATTATGCCTGATGTCGGGGCGGAGTCGGGCAGGTTCTAAGGCGGCGCTGAGGATTTGCCGAGGGGTTACGGCTGGCTCAGGCAGTCTTGCAGGCTGCCCTCGAGCGTGCCTTGCGCGGCGGCGATGCCGCATTCTTCCAGTTGCAAGGACCACTCGCCATACGAGCCGGTCTGCAAATAGGCGTTGATGCGCGCCAGTTCACCGCTCATCACCAACAGCCCGACCATGACCAGCAACAGGCCGCTGACCAATTTCACCATCCGCATCCGGCGGTTGATGCGCTTGAACACGCCTTGCACCCCATCGAGGGCGAAGGCGGCCAGCAAGAACGGGAAGCCCAGCCCAAGCGAATAGGCGGTGAGCAAGACGGCGGCGCTGGCGACGTTGCCGGTGTTGGCGCTCATGGTCAGGATGGAGCCGTAGACCGCGCCGATGCACGGCGACCAGCCCGCGCTGAAGACCACGCCCATCACCAATGAGCCGCCCAAGCCACTGCTGGGGTCGTTGTCGAGCTGGCGGCGGGTGTCGGCGTAAAGCATGGCGTCCAGCCGCCCGACCAGCGCGTGCAAGAAGCCCCGCGGCTGGGTGAACGCCCCGAACCAGAACAATCCGAACAACCATAAGGCCGCGGCCAGAACGCCCAACGCATCCGGCCACGTCGGGGCGTATTGCACGCGCTCCCAGACCGTCAAGCGCCCGGCGAAGCCCCACACCATCACGACCGCGCCCAGCACGGTCAGGCCGGCCACCAGCACCGCCGCGCCGCGCTCGCCCAGTGCGCGCACCCGCCCGAACGTGCTGGCCAACAGGCCGCTGAAATGCAGCCCGAAGAACACGATCAGCACCCCGCCCAAGCGTGCGATGATGTCGGTGACGCCGCGGATGTTTTGGCCGCCCAGTTGTTGCACCAGCGCGGTGGTGGTCACGCCCAGCAGCACGAACACCAGCGTAAAGCCCGACACGAACGCCAAACCGTGCAGCAGCAACGCGAAACGGGCGCTCAGGCCGTGCGCGGCGGCGGCTCCGCCCCCCACCGCCACCACCTGCGTCTCGACCGTCTGCCCCAAGCGCCCGCCCATGTAGCTGACATAGGCTGGCACCAGCGGCAACACGCACGGTGACAAGAACGAAATCAACCCCGCCAAAAAGGCGATACCCAAAGAGACATCCATGGTTCAGAAACCCCGACTCGATCGGGCTAAAGAAGAACAAGCCTCTACGAGGCTGATAACCGAGGGTGTGTGACGAGGTGAACGCCCGCATCTGGCAAAAACCATGACCTGATACGCCCATGGAAACAGGCTTTACGCCGATACCCCAGCCCCTTGTGGGCTTGTTCTTCTTTAGCTGGGTGCTTTAGCGCCCAGCGGCCACCCACGGCCAACGCCCCCAAAACTCGGGATACTCCACGTTTCATTTCACATCAGACGTATGATGGCCATTTTATCATGTCGGCGGGCGCGTTTGTCTGTCGCCCACCCAACGCTGTGGGGTGTGGGTGGAGAGTTTGGCGCGCCTGTGATTAAATTGCAGACGGTCGCGCTGTGCGCGGTCTTTCGTCTCATCCGCCCAATCGTAGGGAAACCCGCCCATGCTCCGCCGACTGCTGCCGCTCGTCTTGCTCGCCGTGTTGATGGTGCCCGCCCGCGCCCAAGCCCCGACCACCCCTGAGGGCGAAAACCCGTTCGGCGTGGTCGAGGGGATGTGGTTCCCACACCTCGCCTGCGACCTCGGGGTCGGCTGGGAGCGCATCATCTTCGACTGGGGGCAGCACCAGCCCAACGACGCGGACGATTGGAACACCCTCAACGTCGATGACCGCTGGTTGCGCGCCGCCTCGGACTGCGGGCGCGAGGTCGTGGCGGTGGTCAAGAATACCCCGCAATGGGCGACCGACGGCGACGCGGGCGTCGGGGTGCCGCGTGGCCTCGAGTTGCCCATCGATGACCCGCGCAACGTCTGGGCGGGCTTCATCCGCCGTCTGGCGTCGTATTATGCCTCGCGGGGCGTCCACCGCTTCATCATCTGGAACGAGCCGGACATCGAGCGCGGCACCTACGGTTTCGAGTTCGATGGCACGCTGGAGCAGTATGCCCAGATGTTGCGCGTGGCGTATTGGGCGGCGCGTGAGGGCAACCCGACGGCGCGGGTGCACTTGGCGGGCACCACGTTTTGGCACGATATTCAGAGCGGGCGCGAGATTTACGTGGTGCGCTTAATTGAGCATTTTTTGGCCACCGACCCTGACGCTGCCGCGCACGGGTTTTATTTCGACGCCCTCAGCTTGCATATTTATTTTCGCAGTGAGTCGGTGCCGGTCATCGTCGGGCGGATGCGCCAAATTCTCGACCGCTATGGCCTGACCGACACCCCGATCTGGATTAACGAGACCAACACCTCGCCCAACCTCGACCCCGCGTGGCCGGTGGTGCGGCCACAATTTCAGGTCACGTTGGCGCAACAACAGGCGTTTTTGGTGCAGGCGATGGCGTTGGCGCTGGCCAGCGGGGTCGAGCGCATCGCGGTCTACAAGCTGTGGGATCAAAACTTGTTCGAGGGAATAGAGACGTTCGGGTTGCTCACCCCGCGCACCGAAGACCGCCAACCCCGACCGGCCTATTACACCTATCGCGCCATCGTGCAGCACTTTCAGGGCGTGACCGAGACGGCGTGGGCGGTGACGCCGGAGGTTTATGCGTTGCGCCTGACGCACGCCGACGGGCATCATACGGTGGTGGCGTGGGCACGCACCGAGGCGGCGTCCACGGTGCGGGTGCAGGGGGCGGCGGGCAAGGCGTATCGGGTGGGGATGGATGGGGCGCTGACGCTGACCCCGACCGACGCCGAGTATGCGCTGGAGGGTGCGACCTGTGACCGCGCCGACGGGTGCGCGGTGGGCGGCGCGCCGGTGGTGGTGCTG
>JALONY010000099.1 GCA_025454715.1 Anaerolineae bacterium | reverse complement strand
GCGCCGGTCAGGGTGCTGACGGCGGCGCGCACCGCGGCGATGACCTGTTCTTCGGTGTCGGTGCCGAGTTCGCGGGCATACTTTTCGATCAGGTGGACGATGACCTCGGTATCGGTCTCGCTGCTGAACGTGACGCCCTCGGCCACCAACATCTCGCGCAGGGGCAAATAATTCTCGACGATGCCGTTGTGCACCAGCACGAAACGGCCATCCATGCCGATGTGCGGGTGGGCGTTGCGCTCGGCGGGCACGCCGTGGGTCGCCCAGCGCGTGTGCCCGATGCCGATGTGCCCGTCGATGGGCTGGGCGGCCACTTTGGCGCGCAGGTTGCTCAGCTTGCCGACATCGCGGCGGATGTGCACCCCGCCGCCGTTCTGCACCGCGATTCCGGCACTGTCGTAGCCGCGATATTCGAGACGGGCGAGGCCGTCGAGGATGATGGGCGCAGCGTCATTGGGGCCGACGTAGCCGACGATTCCGCACATGATTGGGGTTCCCTCCACAAATGGGGCAATGCTGGCGAGGGCGTAAAAGCCGCCCATGCCGTCCGGTCATGCCTGCGTGCCATCGGGATTGTCCGCACCCGTCGCCGAGTGATTTTGCCCGATGGCTTTGCCAAGATGTGTGGAGGGAGAACGGGCGGGACGGCAGACATGCGCCCCAAGCGGCATCCGTTGATGGTCGATCGCCGCTCACCTCGTCACCTGTGCGCGTGGGCACAGGCCAAACGCTGTGTTTCCCTCTGGGGAGAGTGGGCTGTGCGCCTCCTGTCTGGTCAGACGAATAAGGCGCACAGCATACACCGCAGGCGGGGGTTTTGCAACCAAGCGCAGGGAATCAGGCAGGCAGCAGCTCGGTCGGGAGCGGCTCGCCGCTCAGCCACGCCCGCGTCATGCGGTTGAACAGGTCGGGGTCTTCGCCGTTCCACGGGTGGTGCAAGCCCGCCGCATAGGCACCGACCGACCCCACCACGCGGTCACGCAGGGCGCGCACCGACCGCACGTTGACCGCCAAGTCATCGCCGCCGGTCACGAACAAGCACGGGGTCTGCACCGCCGCGAGGCCGTCCGGCAACGCATACGCGCTCAGGTCGCGCAGGGTGCGCTTGAACGACGGTATCGAGAGCTGGCGCATCGTCTGGAGGTAGGGCGGCATGGCGTCGGCGGGCAGGCCAATCATCCGCCCGAAGGCGCGCTTGCCCCACTCGGTCGGCAGGATGGCCGACAGCAGGTGTTCCTGCACCCACATCAGCGCACGCGGCGGGGTCTCGGCCAACGCGCCGGTCAGGATGGCGCGCTCGACCGTGTGCGGGTGGCGCGTGAGCAGGTGCAGCCCGACCGCCGCCCCCAACGACATCGCCACGAGGTGCGCCCGACCGCCCGCAATGCGCGTGCGGATGAGGTCGGCCACCGCGTCGGCGGCTTGCTCGAACGATTGCCAGACCACCCCGTTGCTGCTGGCGTGGCCGGGCAAATCGACCAGATAACAGTCATACAGCTCGAACAGCGGGGCTTGGCCTTCCCACATCCACGCGCCCATGGCCGCGCCGTGCAAGAAGACGACCGGCGCGCCGTTGGGGTTGCCGGTGCGGGTGTAACCGAGGGGTTGGGTCATGAAGGGGTCTCCTGAGAGTCGGGTTGGGCGGGTAAGTCGGTGTCGGGCATGACGATGCCGGTGAACAGCCACGGCTGTACGTGCGGGTCGTCGCTCATGCGGCTGGGCTGGCGATAGGGTGCCAGCACCGCGTTGGTCTGGGCGTTCACGGCGTCCAGCTCGTCGGGCGAGAGGTACAGGCGCTGGCGGGTGTAGGTGGCAATCAGGCCGTTGGGCAACGGGCGCTCGCTGGCGCGCTGGAAGTCGGCCAGCAGAATGCCAATCAGGTTGATGAAGTAGCGTTGTTGCTCGTCGGGCGGCAAGGCGGCGAAATCGTCGGTGTCGATTCGCCCGAAATCTTTGGCCAGCGTCAGCGTGCGCTCGGTCGCGCCGCGCACCTGCACCTCGCTGACGGTGTGCAGCACCCCGTGCTCCAGCAACACCCCAATCTGGCGATAGAGGGTGGCCTGCGCCACATCGGGCAAGAGGTCGGCGATTTGGCGGGTGGTCAGGCTGCGGTTGGCCACCGCCAAAATCACCCGTAGGCGCACGGGGTGTAGCACCAGCTCGGTTCGTTCCATCAGGGTTGCCTTTCATCGTTATCATTTATGATAATAGTATCAAAAACGATAACGGTCAAGGGCGACGAAAAACCCCGCATCGGCTCAGCCAATGCGGGGTTTGGGTGGGGGTGTTTGCGTCAGCCCTTCGCCTCGACCATCTCGGCCAAGACGCGCTGGGCGGCTTGTTCGAGGGTCAGGGCGCGGCCACGGGTGGTGGCCGCCACCCATACGTCTTTGGGCAGGGCGTTGCCCAACGCGGCCAAGACGCGCTTGGCGCGGGCGCGGTCATAGGCATAGGCTTGCGGGTTGTCCTCGACGCGGGCGGCCAATTCGGCGGCGCGCTCGGCCTGCCCCATCGCCTGCATCCAGCGCGCCGTCGCCCCAATCGCCTTGAGCAAGTGCGGCAGGTTGTTCAGGCGTTGGGCGCGCTGTGCGGCCTCGCGGATGGCGCTGCGTGCCGCGTCGGTATCGCCCAACGCCAAGCCCGCGTCTGCCGAGACCAACAAAGCGCGCATCAACTCCTCTTGGCGGTGGCCTTCGTCCCAACCGTAGGAGTGTTGTTGGCGGTCGTCGTCTTGCAGGTAGGCCAGCGCGTGATTGAGCGCAACCCACGCGCTGGCGGGGTCGTCTTTGGCCAACGCGAGGCGGGCAGACATGACTTGGGCGACGGCGGTCAGGTTCAGGTCGTCCATGGCCGGTGCCAGTTGCGTGGCGATGAAGACCGATTCTTCGGCGTCGCGGGGGTCGTCCATCGACAGGGCGGCCAAGGCCGCACCGTTTAAGGCCAGCACCATATCGCCGTGGCGGTTGAGCTCGTCGGCACGCTCGTAAGCGCGCAGATAAGCGCTACGCGCCGCCTTATACTCCCCCAATGTCCACGCCGCCCGCCCGACCGCGAACAAGGCCGCGTTGACGTACTCGATGATGTCGGCTTTTTCGGCCATGTTGAGCGCCTCGGCGGCGTGCGCCCGCGCCCCGCTGAACTCGCCCGCGCCCAGCTCGAGGCGGCTGAGCACCAGCAACGCCCACGCGATGCCCAGCGCGTTGCCACGCTCGCGCTGAATCGACAAATTTTCGAGGATGTACGGGCGGCTCTGCTCGTAGCGCCCGAGGATGATGCCCCAGATGGTCAGGTTCATCAACGAGGCACCCAGCCCGAACAGGTTGCCGATTTGACGGTGGAGGTCTTGGGCGCGCTGATAGAGCTGTTTGGCGGTGTCGTAGTGGCGTTGGGCGGCGGCCAATTGCCCCAGCGAGGTCAGGATGTGGGCGCGCATGTACGAGTCGCCGGTCGATTCGACCAGCGTGAGCGCTTGTTGCACCTTTTCGTGCCCGTGATCGAAATCGGTGGTGTGGTTGTCGGTGCGATAGTAGAAGGCCGACCCCCAATTGAGCAAGCAATGGCTGGCATCCCAGACCGAGGCCAGCGACAGATAACGCTCGTAGGCGCTGGCGAAGCGGCTGCGCGCCTCGACCGGATCGTCCAACAGCAAATCGAAATACCCACGTGCGAAATCGCGCAGTGCCAGCACGTCGGTCGGGGCGCTGCGCTCGTCGAGTAGCTCGAACGCCTCGACGAGGGCGGTGGCGGCGCGCTCACGCTGGCGATAGTACGCGCTCATGATGGCGCACCACAGCGCGAGGTAGGACAGCGCCACGTCGCGGTCGTTGGAGCGCGGGGTCTGGCGCAAGGCCGCCGCCGCAGGCTCCAAAATGGCCAAGCCCTCGGTGTATTGGGCGCGCATGTCGAAATAGATGCCCAGCGTGTGCACCGCGTTGAGCAACGGGCGCGGGCGGTCGTTGTGGCACGCCCACATCAGGGCGGCGCGGATGTTCTCGATGTCGGCCTCGACCTCGCGCAGGGCGTCGAGCTGGCGGGCGCTCTGAAAATCCTTGCGGAATTGCGCCAGCAATTCGAGGTAAAAATCGCTGTGCGCGGCGCGGATGGCCGCGTCTTCGCCGCTTTGGGTCAATTTTTGCTCGGCATATTGGCGCAGCACCTCGTGGACTTGGTACACGCCGCTGTCGGGGTCACGCTTGAGCAAGGATTTGTTGACCAGCGCCATCAATTGGCGCAAGCCCGCGCCGGTCACGGTCTGGCCGGCTTGGCGGGTGAAGCGCCCGCGAAAGACCGCGATGCGCGTAAAGGTGGCGCGCTCGTCGGGCGTCAACAGGTTCCAGCTATGATCGAACACGGCGCGCACACTGCGATGGCGGTCGGGCGCATCGTGCGACTCGGTCTCCAAGAAGTCGAGGTTTTGGGCGACCTCGTCGGCGATTTCTTGCAGCGAGAGCATCTCGACCCACGCGGCGGCCAATTCGATGCCCAACGGCAACCCGTTGACCAGCGCGCAAATGCGCGCCACATGCGGCAGGTCGTCCTCGGTCAGCTCGAAATTGGGCTGGGCGCGGCGGGCGCTCTGCACGAACAGCTTGACCGCGCTGTATTGCATCGCATCGCTGACGCTTTGCAGGTCGGGGAAGTCCATGCCGTCGATGGTGAAGAGCGCCTCGCCTTGCAAGTTGAGCTTGGCGCGGCTGGTAGCGATGATTTTGACGCGGGGGGCGCTGTGCAAGATGTCGCTGAGCACGCTCAGCCCCTCCAGCACGTGCTCGCAATTATCGACCACCAGCAACAACGACTTCTCGCGGAAGAAGTCGATCAGTTGTTGCTTGGGCTCGCCGCCCGGGTAAAACTGAAAGCCGACCGAGTCGGCCAGCGCGTTAATCACCGCCTCGGGCTGGCGGGTCTGCGCCAGCGAGACGAAAAAGACGCCGCTAAAAAATTGAAAGCGCCCGCGGCTGTCCACCCGCCGGTTGGCGGTGGTAAACGAGGCTTGCGCCACCACCCCATGCCCCAGCTCGATGGCGAGGCGGGTCTTGCCCATCCCGCCCGGGCCCAGCACGGTAATCAGGCGGACGGCGGGGTCGTCCAGCAGGTCTTCCAGCTGGGCAATCTCGTTCTCGCGCCCGACGAACGGGGTGGTTTGCGCCGAGAGGTTGTGCTTGACCGCCGAAGAGACCGGCGTGGGGGTCTCGAAGCGGCGCTCGTCGTCGCGCTGGAGCGAGGCGCTGAAGCGGTCGGGGCTTTGGCCGCGCATGATGGCCTCCAGCTCCGCCCCAATCAGGCGCACCGACGGGATGCGGGTGTTGGCGTCTTTGTCCAACATGCGGTAAATCAGGTCGGCCAGCGGCACCGGGCAATCGGGGCGCAACGCCTCGAGGTCGGGCACGGGCTTGGTGAACACGTTGACGACCATCGAGGGCAACGTCTCGGCCTCGAACGGGTGTTTGCCGGTCAGCATCTCGAACAGCATGATGCCCAGCGCCCAGATGTCGCCGCGGTGGTCGGCGGGCTTGCCGTCCAACGCCTCGGGCGGCATGTAATCGGGCGTGCCCAGCGCAATCCCGACGGTGGTCACGCGCTCTTTGCTGGCGACGAAGGCGACGCCGAAATCGGTCAGGCGTGGTGCGCCGTCGGCGGCCAGTAGCACGTTGGCGGGCTTGAGGTCGCGGTGGACGATTTTGAGGTAGTGGGCGCGGGTCAGGGCATCGGCCAGCTCGATGGCGATTTTCATCACGCGCTGGACGGGCATGGGCGCCTCGTCGCGGATGAGCGCGCCGAGGTCGGAGCCCGGCACGTACTCCATGACGATGTAGTGCTCGCCGTCTTGGTCAACGGTGGCCAGCGCCTTGACGATGTTGGGGTGGTTGAGGGCGCGCAAGGCCTCGGCCTCGCGGGCGAAGCGCTCGACGATGTCGGGCTGCTTTTGGACGATTTCGCGCTTGAGCTGCTTGATGGCGACGGCTTGGCCGGTGTGGGTGTCGATGCCGAGATACACCACGCCCATCCCCCCCTTACCGAGGGGCGATTCCAGCTTCCAGCGGTTGTGTAACAAGGTCATAAAGAAGGCTCGCTCTCGTCGCGCTATGGTATCGAAGTCTTAACGGCTTAATGATAGCGCAGAAACCTGCGTATCAGCCTTTAAAATTTCACACAGGCCTTAGAACGCGCCGCTCATAACACAACCGCGCCCCACCTGACCATCAGGCGGGGCGCGGTGTGTTGTGGGGTGGGCAAGCCTTAGCGCTCGGCTTGCAAGACCTCCTCGCGCTGCTGCTCGACATAGGTCGTCCAATCGTCATAGCCGTTCAGCGCGTCATCGACCCCCTCGGCGGTATAGGCCAATGCGATGGCCGCATCGCGGGCTTCTTGGCGGGCGGTCGCCTCGTCCAGCACGTTCGGATCGAAGATGTCGGCAATCCACACGTCCTCGTTTTCATCGACCGTGGCGTGTACCACCACCCCCTCGATGCCGCGGTAGAAGCCCAGCTCCCAACGTTGCTCCCAACGGTTGAAGTCGGGGTACACGTCCCACAAATCCGGCACCTCGTCCAGCCACGCGATCACCTCGGCATCGTTCATCACATAGGCGCGCAACAC
>JALONY010000098.1 GCA_025454715.1 Anaerolineae bacterium | reverse complement strand
ATCACCCCGAAGATGATTAGACCGCGAATACGTGCGTTCATCGTCCCTCCTTTCTGTCTCTTACATCCTTAAGAGCTTTCACAACAGCCTATTCCTCCTCCTCAAGTGGTTCTAGAGGCTCGGGCTTGGGCAACACCACCGGCACGTTTTGGACGACCCTGAGCGCAATCCGCACCATCAGCCACAGGCTGAGCGGGACGCTCGAGACGATCAACCCCAACGTACACAGGCCGCGCTGACCAATCAGCGAGTCGAGCCACAGACCCACAAAAAGCGCCAAAAGGACGACCACCACGGCAGCGCACCCTGCTTGAGCGGCGGCGGCCAGCACCCCCGGGGTCAAGACTTGCGCACGTGCCGATTCGCGATGATCTTTCATGGGCTTCGGCCTTTGACGGCCACAAACGTCGTGCATTCTATCACAAACGCACTGCGATTGCTATCAAGAGTTTGGGGTTGGTAGTTTACAGTTCGGTGATAGATTTTAAATTTTGGCGGCATGTGTGACCCCGAAAAAGCGCCCCCACCCCCCAAAAAACAGCGCGGTGAGCGGGGTTGCCGCCCACCGCGCTATCGGTGTTGCTGGGGGTTGGTGGGTGCGCGACGGCGCTAGAGGAGCGTGGCCGCGCTGGCCAACGCCCAGTCATAGATGGCCTGAGCGCCGACGGTGCCCAGCAGCAGCACAACCACCGACGAGATGCCCAGCGCCCAGCCGGTGGCGGCAGGCATGGCGATTTCCTCGTGGTCGTTGGGGCTGCGGTCAACGTAGATGATCTTGATGACCACCAGATAGTAGAACAGCGCAACGATGGCGTTGAGCACGCCGACGATGGCCAGCCACGTCAGGCCAGCCTCGACCGCCGCGTTGAACAAGAAGAACTTGCCGATGAAGCCCGCGGCGGGCGGGATGCCCGCCAGCGACAGCAAGCCGATGGTGATGGCCAGCGCCATCATCGGGTTGCGGCGGCTGAGGCCAGCCAAGTCCTTGATGTCGTCGCCCCCGGCGATTTCGCCGAAGCGCGCCACCACCCCGAAGGCCAACAGGTTGGTGAAGACGTACATGAACATATAGAACGCGACCGAGGCCACGCTCTGGGCGGTGCCCGCTTGCAGGGCGGCCACGCCAATCAGGGCATAACCGGCCTGCGCGATGGACGAGTAGGCCAGCATCCGCTTGAAGTTCTTTTGCCACAGCGCCACCACGTTGCCCAGCGTCATGCTCAGCACCGCGCCCCACGCCATCAGGTTGATCCAGAAGCTGTGCACCTCGACCGAGCCGACGGCCAGCCCGGGCGGGAAGACCGCGGTGAAGAAGCGCATCAGCAACGCCATGCTGGCGGCCTTGCTGGCCACGCTGACGAACGCGGTGACCGGCGTGGGCGCGCCCTCGTACACGTCCGGCGTCCAGAAGTGGAACGGCGCGGCGCTAATCTTGAAGGCGAAGCCGACCACGATCATCACCATGGTGAACAGCACCGCGGGCGCGTTGGCGCTGAAGGCCTCACTGCCCATGTAGGCGGCGATGGCGTACAGGTTGGTCTCGCTGGTCAGGCCGAACAGCAAGCTGAAGCCGTACAGCATGATGGCCGAGGCGAACGAGCCGAACAAGAAGTACTTGACGCCCGCCTCACTGCTGCGCTTGTCCTTGCGGCTGAACGAGGCGAGGATATACAGCGGGATGGACAGTGTCTCGAGCGCGACGAAGACCATGATCAAGTCGGCGGCGGCGCTCATCAGGGTGGCGCCCAGCGTGCTGACGATCACGATGAGGTAGAACTCGCCCTTGCGCCCCATCTCGGTCGTATCGACCGCGATAAGGCAGCTGAACGCACCGGCGAGGATGACGGTGACCTTGAAAATCTGCGCCAGCACGTCGTGGCGCACCATGCCGCCCCAGTACAGCGCGTTGGGGTCGGTCGGCGGCCAGATGAACGGCGTCACGGCGATGGTCAACAGGCCGAGGCCGGCGACCACGCCAATCCCGCGCCGTTGCTCGCCCTTCCAGCGCAGGTCAATCAGCAGGACGATGAGCGCCAACACCATCAACCCGACTTCGGGGACGACGACGGCGAGATGGGTCAGAAAATCGAAGCTAGGCATCGTGGTAGTGGGCATGGGTTAGAAACTCCCTCCGAGCAGGGCGATGACCGGACGGACACCAGCCTCGACCATCGGAGCCATGACGGCGGGGTAGAAGCCGATGATGAGCAGGGGCGCGCCCAGCAACAGCAAGATGATGCGGTCGGTGACGGTGATATCGGTGACCTCGGGGTATTTTTCGGCGTTGAACTCGCCGAAGAACACCTGACCGCTCACGCGCAGCACATAGGCGGCGGTGATGACGATGCCCAGCACCGAGATGATGGCGATGACCGGATAGTAGTTGGCCAGTTGCCACGTCCCGATGGTCAGGGTGATGTCGCTGGCGGCGAACAAGCCCATGAAGATCGGGTACTCGGCGATGAAGCCGCTGAACCCGGGCATCCCCATGCTGGTCAGGCCGCCGATGATGAAGGCGAAGCCGACCCACGGCATTTGCTTGATCATGCCGCCGAGGCTGGGGATGTCGCGGGTGTGGGCGCGGTCGTAGACCATGCCGACGCACCCGAAGAACAGCGCGGTCATCGCGCCGTGGCTAAACATCTGCAATCCCGCGCCGGTCATGCCGGTCACGTTCATGGTGGCGAAGCCCATCGCGACCAACCCCATGTGCGAGACCGACGAGAAGCCGATGACGTACTTGAAGTCGCGCTGGCGGAAGGCGATGAACGCGCCGTAGACCACGTTGATGGTCGTCAGCAGCACAATCCACGGCAAGTGGGTTTGTGCGCCCTCCGGCATGAGCTGCACGCCCACGCGCAACGCGGCGAACGCGCCCAGCTTCATCAGCACGCCTGCGTGGATCATCGAGACGGCGGTCGGGGCGGCTACGTGGCCATCGGGCGACCAGTTGTGGAACGGGAAGACGCCCGCCAGCACCGCGAAGCCGAGGAAGATGAACGGGAACCACAGCTTGGCGAAGGTCAGGCCGTCGATGCCCGCGTAGTTCATCACGTCGAACGCGCCGTGCTCGGCGGCCAGCGTGAGCGAAATCATGTCGAAGTTGAAGGTCGGGGTGTTGGCCGCCAGCACGCCGCTGGACTTGGCCGCCTCGAAGATGGCCGCGCCCTCGGCTTGGTAGAAGTTGTCGGCCACCAGCACCATCGCAATCACGCCGACCAGCGCAATCACCGACCCGACGAGGATGTAAATCGTCAGCTTCATGGCCGCGTATTCGCGCAGCTTAATCCAGCCCCAGCCCGCAATCAGCAGGTACATCGGGAAGATGGCCAGCTCGTAGAAGAAGAACAGCAAGAACAAGTCTACGGCCAAGAACACGCCGTAGACGCCCGCCACCAGCAGCATGAAGAACGCCATGAACTCGCGGATGCGGTCTTGGATGCGCCAGCTAATCAACACACCGGCGACCGTGACCATGCCGGTCAGCAGCACCATCGGCGCGTTCAGCCCGTCCACGGCGACGTGGTAGGTGATGCCGAGGCTGTCGAACCAGCCGATTTGCTCGCGGAAGGCGAGGCCAGCCACGAACATCTCGGTGCCGACCGACTCACCGCCAGCCGCCAGCGCGGCCTCTTGGGCGGCCATCAGAGTCGAGACTTGGTTGTTGTAAGCCAGATAGACCGCGAACGACAGCGCCAGCACCGCCACTGCGGCAGTGATGGCAACCCCGCGCACGAGGTCACGCTGTTTGCCGTCGATGAACAACAGCACGACACCCGCGACGATCGGGATGAAGATAATCGCGCTGAGTACGGGAAACGAGAACCCTTCAAGCATGGTTCACTCCAACCTTTAGGACAGCCCGCTGAGGATGCGGGTGACGGAGTCGTTGATGATGGGCAAAATCCAGTTCGGGACGATGCCCGTCACCAACATCAACACCAGAAGCGGCGAAATGGCGATCAGTTCACGCGGCTCGATTTCGAGCTGATAGTCGCGCCAGTGCAGGTTGAACGGGCCTTGCAGCACCGCCCGGATGCCCTTCAGGATGTAGCTACCGGTAAACAGCAAGCCGATCATGGCGATGATGGTCAGGGTGGTGAAGACCGGCCACGTGCCGCGCACCACCAAGAACTCGCCGATGAACCCGTTCAGGCCGGGCAAGCCGAGGCTGGCCATGCTGGTGAACACGAACACCGCGCCATAAATCGGGGCTTTGACCCAGAAGCCGCCATACTCGCGCAGGTCGCGGGTGTGGGTCTTGTGGTAGATGGCACCGGCCAGCAAGAACATGCCCGCACTGCTCAGGCCGTGGTTGAACATCTGCATGACCGCGCCGTTGGTGGCGATGATGGCGTCTTGCATCATGCTGGCGTCGCCGCTGACGTACATTTGGCCGTAGATGCGCGCCATGACCGCGAGGCCGAGCGCGACGAAGCCCATGTGGTTGACCGACGAGTAGGCCACCAAGCGCTTGATGTCGTTTTGGCCGAGCGCGGCGAACGCGCCCAACACGATGCCCAGCACCGCCAGCACCGCGAAGATGGTCGCCCAATCGACTGCGAACGCGCCGAAGAAGCTGACCTCGCTCACCCAGATGTCGGGGAAGAGCGGGATGACCAAACGGATGAAGCCATACGCGCCCAGCTTGAGCATCACACCGGCCAGCAACATCGAGCCAGCCGTCGGCGCCTCGGAGTGGGCGTCGGGCAGCCACGTGTGGAACGGCCAGACCGGCACCTTGATGCAGAACGCCACGAAGAAGCCGATGAAGGCCAGCGTCTTGACGCCTTGGATGTCGGCACCGAGGAACAGGCCGCCCTCTGGGGCGAAGCCCGGCCAGAACTGCGTGAGTTGCTCGATGTTGAAGGTGCCCGCCGTCAGGCCGATGAGCTGGGTGCCCAGCAACATGCCCAGCGTGCCACCAATCGAGTAGATGAAGAACTTGGTGCTGGCGTACTCGCGGTTCTTGCCGCCCCACTCCTTAATCAGGAAGTAAATCGGGACGAGGCTGAGCTCGTAGAACAAGAAGAAGATCATCATGTCCTGCGCCACGAACACGCCCATCAAGCCGACCTCGAAGAACAAAATCAGCGCGAGGTGGGCGCGGTAGCGGTCGTCGATTTCCCAGCTGACCAAGACCGCAATCGGCACGAGGATGCCGGTCAGCAGCACCATAGCGGCGCTGATTCCGTCGATGCCCAACGTCCAGCGGGCGTTGATGGGCGGGAACCACGCGCTGTCGGTGACGAATTGATAGCCACCCAGCGCACGGTCATAGCTGAAGAACACGATGGCGGCCAACAGGCCGACCCCCAGCGCGATGATGAGCGACGCCCAGCGCGCCAACACCTTGCTGTTGGGCAACCCCAGCACCAGCAGACCGCCCAACGCAGGGGCGAAAATCAGCACGGTGAGGGGGTTAATCCCAAATACGTCTATAGTCGGAGTTCCAGCGACAGGCATTATCCGTCCCCTCAGTTAGTTAGCGGCTGTCCCCGCCGACACGATAAACAACAGACCGACCACCAGCGCGAAGAACACCACCAACAGCAGGTAGTTTTGCACCCGACCGGTCTGGATGAAGCGCAGCTTGGCACCCACCCACCCGATACCTTGCCCAATCGCGTCCAAGAACCCGTCGATGAGCCACAGGTTGAAGGTCTTGATCAGGTCGCCGGTGAAGCGGAAGGCCGCGGCGATGGCGTGCAGGATGCTGTCGATGATGCCCTTGTCGATGAAGTCGCCGGTGGCCTTGGCGATGGCTTGCGAGGGCTTGATGACCACTTGCTGGTACAGTTCGTCGAAGTAGTACTTGTTCTTGAGCACCCCGTACATCGGGCCCAAAATCTTGACCATCGGGTCGGCTTCACCGGCCTTGAGCGGCTTGCGCCCGTACATCCAGTAGCCCAGCCCGAGGCCGCCCAACGCCACCAGCACCGAGGTCGAGACCGGTATCCAGTTGAACTTGGGGTGCGGCGGCGGGTTGAGGATGGCGTTCTCGACGAAGTAGCTGAACCACGGCTTCTCGGGCGAGAAGATGGCGCCGAACACCGGGAAGTCCTTGGGGACGCCGACGAAACCGGCGGCGATGGCGAAGAAGGCGAGGATGATGAGCGGCAATTGCATGGTGATGCTGACCACGTTGGTCGCGCCGCCCAATCCGGCGTGCTTGGCTTCCTCGGTGCGCGGCTCGCCCAAGAAGGTCAGGCAGAGCTGACGGGCGGTATAGAAGGCCGTCAGGAAGGCCGCGATGGCGAGGATGAAGAACACGAAGGCGTGCGGGGCGAAGCCTTTCGACGCGCCCAGCCACGACTCGGCCAAGATTTCGTCTTTCGACCAGAACCCGGCGGTGATGAGCGGGAAGCCGGCCAGCGACAAACCGCCAATCACGAACGTGATGAACGTGACCGGGATGCGCTTGGCGAGGCCGCCCATGTTCATCATGTCTTGCGG
>JALONY010000097.1 GCA_025454715.1 Anaerolineae bacterium | reverse complement strand
GCTAAAACCACTTTAATGCTTTTGAAATAGGAACGAACCCATGTCACTCTTCTCACTTGTGTACGTCAGTTTTTCCGCCCACACCATGACCGAAGATGAGTTACGTGCCATCCTAACCAAAGCCCGCACCTTCAACCAACCTCACGGGATTACGGGCATGTTGCTCTACCGCGACGATTTCTTCATCCAAGCCCTCGAGGGCGAGCAAGAGACCGTCATGGCGCTGTACGAGAAAATCGCCCAAGACCCGCGCCACCACCATATCTTGATCATCCACCAAGAGCCAATCCAAAACCGGTGCTTCAGCCAATGGTCGATGGGCTTCAACCACATCTCCGACGCCCACGTCGAAGAGGTCGAGGGCTTCAGCACCTTCCTCGAGGACACCCGCGACATGCGCTTCTTCAGCACCCAGCCCAGCCGCGCCACCCAACTGCTCGAGAGCTTCAAAGACCACGTTTATTTTTAGGGGTCACGCGGTCAGGGCGCCCCAACTCAGCCCCGCGCCAGCCACCCCGCATAGGCCAAGACCCCCCAGCCCGCAATCAACAACAGGCCGCCCAACGGCGCGACCGCGCCCATCACGCGCAGGTCAAAGATGGCCAGCACGTACAGCGCCCCGCTAAAGACCAGCGTGCCCGCCGTGAGCAACCCCGCCGCCCAATTGACCCAGCGCGGGTCGAGCTGGGGTGCCAGCGCCGCCACCATCACCACCGCCACCGCATGAATCAAATGATATTTGCTGGCGGTCTCGAAGGTATCGGCGCGCCCATTGGCCGCCAGCACCCCCGCGAGGCCGTGCGCCCCGAACGCCCCCAGCCCAACCCCGGTCATCCCCAACAACGCGCCCACGACAATCCACATCGTCCCTCGCCTCCATCCATCCGACATCGGTGTATCAAAGGCGTCATTTTACCGCACTGTGACCGCCCAGAAACGCCCGATGTATGGCCGATGGGCGGACGTGCGTCTATACTAGAAGCTCACGCATCTCCCCCAACCACCCCAGCGCACCCACGCTGTAGAAAGACGCTAACGCCATGCCATTTCGCCTGCTGATTTGCTATGCCCACCCCGACGACGAGTCGTTTGGCCTCGGAGGGTTGATTTCCAAATATGTGGCTTCGGGTGTCGAGGTCTACTACTTGTGCGCCACCAACGGCGATGTCGGGACGGTCTCGCCGGAACTGCTCAACGGCTACGCCTCGGTGGCCGAGCTGCGCCTCGCCGAGCTGGCCGCCGCTTCCAAGCTGTTGGGGTTCAAGACGGTCTATACCCTCGGCTACAAAGACTCGGGCATGATGGGTTCGGAGTTCAACCAAGACCCCGCCAGCCTGTGGTACGCAGGGCAGCACAAGCCCGCCGAAATCGTCCGTCATGTCGTCGAGGCCATCCGCGATTGCAAGCCGCACGTCGTCCTCACCTTCAACAAGTATGGCGGTTACGGCCACCCCGACCATATCGCCATCCAACGCGCCACCACCGAGGCGTTCGATAAAGCCGCCGACCCCGCCTACGTGACCGGTCATGAGCCGTGGCGCGCCCAACGCTTGTATTACAGCAGCATCGCCAAATGGGCGGTGCAAATCGGGGTGTGGCGCGCCCGCCTGATGGGCAAAGACCCGCGCAAGATGGGGCGCAATGCCGACATCGACATCCAAGCCATCCTCGACCATGTCGAGCCGGTTCACGCTCGCGTAGACATCCGCGAATGGTTCGAGGCGTGGGACAAGGCTTCGGCCTGCCACGTCAGCCAGTTGTCGGGCGGGTTCCGCATCGTCCCCAAGTGGGCGCGCCCCGTGCTCACGCCCTATCAGTTCTTCACGCGGGTGCACCCCGCCCCCTCGCGTGACCGAATCGACGAAAACGACCTGTTCGAGAACGTCACAGCCGAGGCCTGAGCCACCCCATGCCCGCTACCGCCGACCGCATCGACCGCCTGCTCGACGCCATCGACCTCCTCGATGAAGACCACCGCGAGGAAGCCCGCGAGGTGTTGCGCGGGCTCATCCGCGAGGACGGCGACTTCGAGGAGGCGTGGTTGTGGATGAGCGTGGCGGTCGATACGCTCGACCAAGCCACCGTCTGCCTCGAGAACGTGTTGCGGATTAACCCCAAGAACGCCCGCGCCGCCGAGGCTTTGTTGCGCTTGCGCGGCCCCGATATGGCGCTCACCCGCCGCCGCGACCGCCTGCGCGATTTGCGCGATACCACCATCGGCCTGTTTTGGGTGATTTTCTTCGCCAGCTTGTGCGCGTCGGTCGCCACCTATGCCGCGGTCTTACAAGCCTATCGCGCCGCGCAAATCGCCCCCTAGCGCGGGATGGTCAACGGGGGGCGAAAGCGGCGCATCAGCACCGCCTGACCGTCTGGGCTTTGCAACCACGCGATGAACCGGCGGGCGGAGTCGGTCGGCTCGGCCAACGCCACCGCGTAGACCGTCGAGCGCAACGGGTAGGTTTGGTCGGTCAGGGTAACGGTGCTGGGCAGCACCCCGTCGATGCTCAACACGCGCACGCCCGCCTCGACCATCGACAACGGGACATAACCCACCGCCCCGACCGTCTCGCGCACCAGCGCCAAGACACCGGCATCGCTGGCCGTGGTCAGGGCGGCGCCGGTCGTGCGGCGCGCACCCATCACCAGCCGTTCGAACTCGGCGCGCACATCCGCGCCCGCCTCGCGGCTGACCACCGTCAACGGCAACGGCGCACCGCCCCACTGCGCCCAATCATTGACCTGCCCCTGATACGCCATGCGGAGCTGCGCGATGCTCAGGCCGTCCAGCACCACCGACGGATGGGCAATCAACGCCAGCACATCGGTGGTGAGGGGCGCAGCCCACAAGACCTGCGCGTCCTCTGGCCTCAGGTGCGAGGTCACCATCAAGTGTGCATCGCCGCGCCGCAACGCGGCCACCCCCTGACGATAGTTGGCACCGCGCACCTCCAGTGAGAAGTCCACTTCGGGGTAGGCTGACGCCGCCTCGATGATCAGCGGCATTGCCGATGAGGTCACGACCACGCGCAAAGGGTTGTCGCTCGTGCCGGGCGCGGTCGGTGGGAGCGCATGGGCGCTACACCCCACCAAGGTCGAGACGACCGCGATTACCAGCGCTCGCTTAGGGGACGGCCAACGCACAAATCCTAAGTCCGGTGTAAATAAGCATCCAAAAAGTCTTTCCCGACCTCGCGCAAGCGCCCCTCGAAAATGGCGGCGCGGAGTCGCTCCATATGCCGGATCAAGAACGTGATATTGTGCAACGACAACAGCGTATAGCCCAAAATCTCTTCGGCCTTGAACAAGTGGCGGATGTACGCCCGCGAGAAATGTCGGCAGGTATAGCAATCACACCCGTCTTGGATGGGGCGCTCGTCACGCGCCCACGCCTGTCTCTTGACGTTGACGCGGCCTTCGGGCGTCAGGGCGGCACCGTGGCGCGCTACGCGGGTCGGCATCACACAGTCGAAAATGTCGATTCCACGGGTCACGGCCTCGACGAGATCGTCGGCCTCACCGACCCCCATCAAGTAACGGGGCTTGTCGCGGGGCATCAGCGGCACGGTAAAATCGAGCGTCGCATACATGTCTTGTTTCGACTCGCCCACCGCCAGCCCGCCGACCGCATACCCGGGGAACCCGATGCGCTGGATTTCCTCGGCGGATTTGGCGCGCAAGTCAGGGAAGATGCCGCCTTGGACGATGCCGAACAGCGCTTGAGTCGCATCGTCGGGGTGCGCCTCGCGACACCGCCGCGCCCAATCGGTGGTGCGGCGCACCGCCCGCTCGACGATGGCGCGGTCGGTCGGGACGGGGCACTCGTCGAACGCCATGATGATGTCGGCACCGAGGTTCTCTTGGATGTGCATCGACGACTCGGGGGTGAAGCGGTGGCGAGACCCGTCGATGTGGCTCTGGAAAGTTACGCCGTCATCGTCTATTTTGTTGATACTGGCCAAGCTGAACACTTGAAACCCGCCGCTATCGGTCAGGATGGGGCCATCCCAGCCCATAAAGCGATGCAAACCGCCCATCTCGCGCACCAGCTCGCTGGAAGGCCGCAGATGCAGGTGGTAGGTGTTGGCGAGGATGAGCGGCGCAGGGATGTCTTTCAGGTCACGCGGCATCACCGCCTTGACGGTGGCCTGTGTGCCCACCGGCGCAAAAACCGGTGTCGGGATGTCGCCGTGGGGGGTGTGCAAAACGCCTGCTCGGGCGTCGCCGTCTTGGGCGAGCACCTCGAAGGTAAAAGTTTGGGGTGTGGGTTTGTCAGTCATATAGCGCAGATTATATCAGGTTCTTTTCGTCATATCGCAGGATTTCGATAAACAGAGAGGTTTTGACAGCCCATGGACATCCAACCGTCTTATACGCGCCAGCCCACCCCAGCACACAACCCGTGGCCGGTGCGTGCCGTCTTGCTGGTCTTGTGGGGCGCGCTGTTGGCTGTCGTGCTGATGGGCGGCCTCTTGGCCTATGCCACCACCCACTACGCCAACCGCATCTTGCCCAACGTCCGCATCGGCGCGGTCGATGTCGGCGGCCTGACCGCCGAGGCCGCCCGTGCCGCTGTAGCCGACCATTACGGCGCGGCCAGCACCACGGCCTACACCCTGCGCGCCGCCGACCGCACATGGTCATACACCGCCGCAGACCTCGGCCTGACCGTCCACGCCGACCAAGCGGTGGACGAAGCGCTCCTCGCCGGTCGGGGGTCGGCCAACCCCATCGGGAGCCTGACCAGCCAAGCCCTGACCTACCTCAACGGCGTCAGCATCGCCCCCCGCCTGACCTATGACCAAACGCGGGCGCTCTCGGCGCTCGAGTCCATCGCCGCCGAGGTCAACCAAGCGGGCGCGTCCGGCGGCCTCAGCATCAACGGGTTCGAGGTCATCGCCACCCCCGCCCAAACCGCCCGTACCCTCGATGTCGCCGCCTCGCTGGCACGTCTCGATTTTGCGCTGACCAACCCGCAAGCGGGCACCGACGTGCCTTTGGTCATCGTCGAGCAACCCGCCAGCATCCAAAACCTCGACGAAGCCGCCAGCTTGGCGCGTACCGCCCTATCCGACGGCGTGACGTTGATTGCCGACGACGGGCAAGGCGGCGCACTCGGGCCGTGGACGCTCAGCCGTGAGCAAGTGGCCGCAGCCTTGCGCCTCAGCCTCGAGTCGGTCGGGGAAGGGGCGTACCGCTACGCCGTCGATGTCGATTTGAGCGGGGCGACCGCTTTTCTGGAGACCTTGGCGCCCGGCCTGCTGTCCTCACCGGTCGATGGCCGCTTTCACTTTAACGAGACCACCCGCCAGCTCGAGCCAATCGTGCCGGCCATCGGCGGGCGTCAGCTCGACATCGCCGCAACCGTCGCCGCGCTAGAGGCCGCCGCCCTCTCGCCCGACCGCACCGCCCGCGCCCAATTCAGCTATGTGCAGCCGCGCTACCACAACACCGTGGACGCCGCCGCACTCGGCATCCTCGAGCGGGTGGCCGAGTCTACCACCACCTTCACCGGCAGCGACGCCAACCGCCGCATCAACATCGCCGTCGCCGTCTCGAAGATGGATGGTGTGATTATCGCCCCGGGGGAGGAGTTCAGCTTCAATACCTTCTTGGGCGACCTGACCTACGAGGAGGGGTTCGTAGACGCCAAAGTGATTTTTGGCGAGCGCACCCAAAACGGCATCGGCGGGGGGGTGTGTCAGGTCAGTACCACCATCTTCCGCGCCGCGTTCAATGGCGGCTACATCATCATCGAGCGCCACGCCCACCCCTACCGCGTCGGGTATTATGAGCAAAACGGCTTCCCGCCCGGCCTCGACGCCGCCATCTTCACCCCCGAGCGCGATTTCCGCTTCCAAAACGACACCCCGCACCATCTGCTCATCGAGGCGTCGATTTACCCAGCCACCGACACCTTGCAATTCCGCTTTTACAGCACCAACACCGGGCGCACGGTCGAAATCGAGCAACCCCGCGTCGCCAACATCACCAGCATCGGCGAGGTGAAATACGAAGCCAACAGCAGTGTCCCGCTTGGCCAGACCCTCCAGACCGAGTTTCCAGTCGAGGGGGCAGACGTGAACGTCCGGCGGGTGGTGCGCGCCGCCGATGGTAGCATCATCCGCGAGGACAACATCTTTACGCACTTCTTGCCGTGGGGCGCGGTCTACGAGGTCAACCCCGCCGACCCGCGCCTCGCACAAACCCCCTAACCCTCCCAACGAAAACCGCGCCGACGAGGGTCGTCGGCGCGGTGTGGGTGACGGTGTGGCGGTCGCTAGGAACTAGGCCACCTTGAAGCGGCGGACGGCCAGCCCGAACAGCACCGCCCCAGCCACAATCAAGACCATGCTGCTGGGCAACACCTCGGCAAACCCGCCCCCCTGCCGGATGACCGCCGTAAACCCGTCCATCGCGTAGCGGAACGGCGACAGGTAGCTGAGGGTCTTCATGAATTCGGGGATAAACTCCAAATCCAGCGACCACCACGCCCCGCCAATCGGTGCCAGAGTCAGGCTGAGCAACGTCCCGAGGCTGGCGGCCTGCTCGTCGCTCTTCACCACCGTGGCGAAGAACAAAGCCAAGCCGCTCATGCACCACGTGAACGCCAAAGCCACGAAAATCAGCGCCAGCGGGTTGTTCCCGAACGAGATGCCGGTGGCCAAGCCAATCCCCAGCCCGACCCCGAACGCGATGCCATATTGGATCATCCCCAGCGACAAGCGCGCCAACAGCTTGCCCCCGATGATTTGCGCGGGTGTGACCGGCATGGTCGCGAGGCGCTGGAGCGTCATCGTCTTGCGCTCGGCAATCAAGATGGCCGCGCCCGCCAACACCGTGGACATCACGTACATACTGCCCATGCCCGGCACGCTTTGCTGAAAGCCCGGGGCGGTGTCCTGCGGGTCACCGGGCGCCCATTCGGTCGTGACCGTGATGGGTGCCGTCGCCCACAACGCGCTGGCCTGCGCCGCCGCCGCCTCGACGTACTCGGCATC
>JALONY010000438.1 GCA_025454715.1 Anaerolineae bacterium | reverse complement strand
ACCCCCTTGACTCTCACATCGTGTCAGGGATTACCCTGTGTGCATCGCATCGGAATGCACATAGGAGCACGCGCAATGAAGGCATGGATTGGGGTGGTGTTACGGGGCGCAATCGTCTGGCTCGTCCCATTGGTCGTCAGCTTTGGGTTTTACACGCCCACGTTAGAGTTGGTCACGTCTTACGCGCTGTTCAAGTCGGTGATGGTGGTGGTGCTGACCGGCACACTACTGCTGGTCAACCTCGTGCGCCCGCCGCTTGGGGTCGCGCCGTGGGTGGCCGCGCTGGTCTATCTGGCGGTCAACCTCGCGCTTGATTTGCTGGTCGTGGTGCCGATGGCGCGCCTGACCGTGGGTGCGTATATCGAGCAAATCGCGCTGGTCTACGTCATCATCCCCGCGCTGACGTGGGCGATGTTGTCGCGCCGCGCTCCGGTGGCCGTGGCGGCGGGGGGCTGAGCGATGTTGAAAATCGGCGATTTCTCCAAGCTCACACACGTCTCGGTACGCATGTTGCGCCACTACGACGAGCTGGGCGTGCTGACGCCCGCGCACATCGACCGCGAGAGCGGCTATCGCTACTACACGGCGGCGCAATTGCCGCGCCTCAACCGTATTTTGGCCTTGCAAGACCTCGGGTTTTCGCTGCGCCAAATCGCTGAGTTATTGGCGCAAGACCTCCCGACCGAGCAACTGCGCGGGATGTTGTTGCAGAAGCAAGCCGAGCTGGCCGACCATGTGCGCGCCGAGCAAGAGCGCTTGGCGCGGGTCGCGGCACGCATCACGCAAATCGAGGGCGGGCGCGGCTATGACGTGGTACTGCGTGACCTGCCCGCGCAGTGGGTGGCCTCGGTGCGTGACCGCATCGACTCGCATGGGGCGGTGGGTGGGCTGTTCGGGCGGTTGTTCGGGCATCTCGCGCCGTTGGGGGTGGCTGGTTTGACGGCGGTCGTGTGGCACGACGATGCGCACGTCGAGGAAGGCATCGACGCCGAGGCGCTGGTCTATCTCGATACGCCTGTACCTGCGGGAGCGGGGGTAGAGGTGTACGCGCTTGCACCGTCCAAGATGGCGTGCGCGGTGCACCACGGCTCGTATCTGACCTTGCCGATGGCGTATGACGCGGTGATGATGTGGCTGGAGACCAGCGGCTACGACATCGTCGGCGCCAACCGCGAGGTGTATTTGCACTACACCATGCCCTCGCGACGCCCACCCACACCGGTGGGCGTTTCAGAGTCGGTGTGGCGGGCGGACGGTATTTTGGTAAACTATACAAATCACCGTTAAAAATTTCTTACATCGCCCGCCAGACCAAAGGAACTTCAGGATGAGCACCCCCCGCCCGTTCAAGCGCTTTTCGCCCGAGGAAGACCGCATCTGGCAGATGCTGTGGGCGCGCCAGATGGACAACTGCCAATTGCACGCCAGCCGCCTGTGGCTGGGCGGCCTGCACAAGCTGGGCATGACCCCCGACCGCATCCCCGATTTTGGCGAGATGAACGAGCGCCTCAAGGCGCTGGTCGGCTGGGAATTGGTCAGCACCGACGTGATTTTTAGCGACGGCCAAACGTGGTTCGAGCACCTCGCCCGCCGCCAGTTCTTGATTACCGAGTACATCCGTGACGAGAAAGACCTGCTGTACACCCCGCTGCCCGACATCTGGCACGACACGTTCGGCCACCTGCCGCTGATGACCGACCCGCGCTATGCCGATTACGTGCAGCATTTCGCGCATGTCGCCTTGCGCTACACCCCCCAACAGCGCAAATCGCTGGGGAGCTTGTGGTGGTATACGATCGAGTTCGGGTTCATGATGGAAGGCGGCGAGATGAAGGCGTTCGGGGCGGGCTTGATGTCGTCGCCGGGCGAAATCGAGCACGCCTACTCGGACGCGGTGGCCAAGACCCCGTTCTCGATTGAAGCCTTCGAGCGCATCAGCCCGTCGCCGCACGCCATGCACAACACGCTGTTCATCCTCGACGACATGGCGCAACTGGAGGCCTCGGCGGAGCAGTGGGCGAGCCTGCACCCCGCACCGGTCAGCCTGTAACGCCCCCGCACGGCGCACAAACCACCGCCCCCACCCCGCGCCCCCGATGGCGCGGGGTATTTTTTTTGATGAGCCCTTAACTCGACAAACCGGCCAAACCTTGTATACTATCCACAAAAGAGCATAGTCTTCTTTTGGTAAGAGTAGCTAAATTGTTGCCGACCTGTTTGTGAGGGTTTATCTCCGATGGCCGCCGCCCACATCAACCCGTTCATCTCGCCACTGACCACGCCCGACGCCTTCACATGGGCGGAGCGGGTCTGGCGCACCCAGCCCCAGCTCGTCCGCCATTACCTCGACACCATCGCCAGCGAATTGCACGACGCGCTCCTAGAGCGCTCGTACAGCGTGCGGGTGGTCTTGCCGCCGGTCGTGATGGTGGATGGGGAACTGATCCAATTGCCGCTCAACGCGCCGCAACCTCTGTTGGGCGGGCTGTGGGCGAACTTGCGCCATCACCCGCTGCATGACGACATCCTCACGTTGCTGGAGGAGCTTCAGGCGCACCCGCACCCAGCGGTGGCCGAGGTCGGGGCGATGTTGGCCTATCGCACGGCCTATTGGCTGGCCTACCGCGAGGTGCCGCCCAGCCCACAAATCATCACGATGCGCGAGCCGTTCGGCGAGGACGGGCGTTTGTGGGGCAAGCTGGAGACGGCTGTGGCGCGGGTCGATGAATTGGCGCGTTGGCAGACCTGCCTGACGCTGGCGGCGCAGGTGTTCCCGATGTTGTCGGAAGATGTGGATTACCAGCGGAGCCGGGCGGC
>JALONY010000096.1 GCA_025454715.1 Anaerolineae bacterium | reverse complement strand
CGAGTTGCCGGTGTAGCGACCGCTCAGGAAGTTGATGTGATCGACCGCGCCTTCCTCGGTCGATTCGACCACTTCGCCGCGAATCTCGAGGTAGCGGTAGGGGTTTTGGGGGTCAACCGCGAGGATGGTGGCCTTGCGGCGTTGGCTGAGGTTCTTGTCCTTGGCACGACCCCGAGCGGTATTGACCCACACGTGTTCACCATCCCAGCTAAACCAGACCGGCGTGGCTTGCGGGGTGTTGTCGGGCATCAGGGTGACGAGCGTCACGACGATGGGGCGGTCGAGCAGGTCTTTGACGCTGTCGGGGATGAGGTTGGACATGGCGGGGTGCTCCATTCATAAGCGATGGGGAGGGCTTCGGTGCCTCCCCAGTGGTCTAGACGAGCCGAGGGCGCGCTGGCTTACCGGCTCTGCCAATTGAACTGGCGGACGGGCATGACCCCGCCGACCGGAGCATAGCCGCCGTTGGGGTTGCGCCGCACCACCGTGACCAACCACGCCATCGCGTGGGGTTGGCCGGTGGTCGGGATGAGCGCCTGCGGCAGGGTGAGCGAGGTGTCTTTGGTGACTTGGGTATAGCGGGTGTTGAGGGTGGTATCGGTCACCTCGACGTAATAGAACTCATCGGCGGCCAAGACCCCGATGCTCACCCATTGCACCGTGACGACCCCGCTGACGGTCACGCCGTCCGGTGGGCTGATGACGACCGGCGGCTGAAAGGTCGGGGTGGGGGTGGCCGTCTCGTTGCCCGACGGGGTGGGCGAGAGGGTCGGGGTGGGGGTGGGCAAGGGCACCTGCACGCATTGCCCGATATTGATGGTCGGGTTGCAGGTCTCGCCGCCACTGCGGTTGTTGAAGTCGCAACCGGTGAACGGGATTTCGGGGTTGAGGCGCGCCAGCACCTCCAGCGTCGTGTTGTAGCTGTCGGCGATGCTGATGATGTTCTCGCCCTCGATGACGGTATGGCAGGCCAATTCGGTGTTCTCGGCCAGTTGGTCGGGCGGGCGGATGCCGAGGGTGGCCATCATGATGACGGTGGCCTCGTAGCCCGGGGGGCTGGGGGTGAAGGTCATGCGCGGGATGAGGATGGTCTGGCCGACTTGCAGGTTATCGACGTTGACATCGGGGTTGAGGGTACGCACGGCGCGCAACACGCTGAAATCGAGATAGCCGAAGCGCGGCAAGATGCGCGACATGGTATCACCGGAGGCCACGACCACCTCATACGGCCCGGGGGTCGGGGTGGGGGTGGCCGGCTCGGTGGTCGGGGCGGGGGGCGCGTCGGGCGTGGGCGTGATGAGCACGACCCGCTCGACGGTGGGCGCGATGCTGGGGGTCAGCGACGGGGTGGCGCTGAGGGTGGCTTGCGGGGTCGGGCTGGCCTCGGCGGGGGTGGGCGAGACGGCCACGGTGGGGGTGGGCGGGGTGGTGTCGAAATTGCAGGCCGTCAAGGCGACGGACAGCACCATCGCCAAAACGAGGTGGCGCAATGGACGGGTCATGGCGTGGGTTCTCCTCGGCCTTCCCATGTAAAGCTGCTCGGAAGGGTGGTGTAACGTGCGGATTGCGGGTTGCCCTGCGTGGCGATGCCGACCGTCCAGACGTATTCGACTTGGGCGGGGCGGTCGCTTTGCCATTGCGGCGGCAGGATGTACGAGAGGTCGCGGGTCTCGGCGCTGAAGGCCAAGCCCTCGGTCAGGTTTTGCACCGTGACGAGGTAGGTTTCGTCGAGGCCGAGCGTGCCGGTGGCCGTCCAGCGCAACGTCACGCGCTCATCGCGGCGGAAGTAGGCGCGGTTGCTAGGGCTGGACAGGCTGGGCGCGTTGACGGTCGGGGTGGGTGTGGGTGTGGGGGTTTCGCTGCCGTTGGGCGTGAAGGTAAAGGTCGGGGTGGGGGTGGGCACCGGCACGCGGATGAGCTGCCCCTCGAACAGCGGCACCACGCAGGCGGGGCCGCCGAACGTCTGCCCCATCTCGCACTGAAAGAAGTCCATCTGTGGGTTGAGCTTATCGATGGAGTCGATGTTGGTTTGGTACAGCGAGATGATTTCGATGATGGTCTGGCCGAAGGCCACGCGATGCTCACCGACGCCGGGCGGGTTGGTGGCGGTGGGCAGGAAGAACGGGTTGACCGCTTGGGTGGCGCGGATGTCGTCCTCGGACAGCACGCCCGGCAACGCGACCGTCTGGACGCTGGCGTCGCTGAGGGCGATGTTGGCGCCGCTTGCGCCCTCACCGGCGGGCGGCGCGGTCGGGACGCTGTTGGGGTCGAAGGTGGGGGTAGGGAACGGGATGAGGATGGTTTGGTTGGCGCGCAGGTCGTTCTCGTTATTCAAGCCGTTGAGCGTGACGACCAACGGGATGACATCGAGGCTGGCGTGGCCACAGCGCGAAATCAGCGCCAGCATCCCCTCTCCTGCGCCGACGACCTGCACGCAGGGTGAGGGGGTCTCGGTCGGGGCGGGGGTGAAGGTCTCGGTCGGGGTCGGGGTCGGGGTGTCGGTCGGTTGGCCTTGCGTCACGGTCGCCAGCGCGAGGGTGGCGGACGGGGTGAGGGTGATGTCGAGGGTTTGGCTGGGCGAGGGGGTCGGGCTGGGTTGCGGCAGCAGGCTGGGGGCGAAGCTATAGGCCAACGCGCCCAACACCAGCACGATCAAGACCCCGACGAGGCTGGCCAGATAGACCTGTGCCTTGCGGCTCAGGCCGTCTTCCGACAGGTCGGTCTCGCCGTAGCGAAAATCGTAGCCGGTCGTGGGAGAGGTGCGGCTGGCTGAGCTGTCTTTGGGGGTGCCTAGCTCCAGCTCGGCATGAGCCAGCGACGCGCCACAGTTCATGCAGTAGGCCGCTTTTTTGGGGTTATAGGTCTCGCAGATGGGGCAGCGTTTTTGCGCCTGTGCCAACGTCGTCTCTCCGTGGGGTGCGTCTCGACATTATACGGGCGCACGGGGTGGCGTGCCAGCGTGTGCCCTGCGCGTAGGGGGACAGTCGGGCAAACGAAACGCCGCAGGCGGGGTGCACTGCGGCGCGTGGTGAGGAGAGAGAGGGATTCGAACCCTCGGTAGCCTTTCGGCTACTCTCGTTTTCGAGACGAGCCCGTTCGGCCGCTCCGGCATCTCTCCGAGATGATGGCATTATATACGGAGTCACGGGGGGCTGTACAGGGCAATTTGTGGCGCGGGGTCAGCCCTTGCGGACGACCTCCCACGCGAGGTGGTTGATTTCGGGCAGGATGAGCTTCTCGAACGCGACTTGTACGGCGTTGGGGCTGCCCGGGGTGCTGAAGACCAGTGTTTGGTGATAGACGCCCGCCGTGGCGCGGCTGAGCATGGCGGCGGCGCCGACCTCTGGGTAGCTCAACATGCGAAACAGCTCCCCGAAGCCCGGCAGGGTCTTTTCCAGCTTGCGGCTGAGCACGTCGAAGGTGGTGTCTCGCGGGGCGATGCCGGTGCCGCCGTTGAAGATGACGAGGCGTACCTCGGGCAGGGCGGTCAGCTCGTCGAGGACGGCCTCGACCTGCGCGGGCTCGTCCTTAATCAACCGATAGGCGGCGACGATGTGGCCGGCCTCGGCCAGCTTGGCCTCCAGATAACGGCGGTTGACATCGGTCTCGGGGGTGCGGGTGTCGCTGACCGTGACGATGGCCAGCGTGACCGCGCCGTGACCGGCCTTTTGGCGGTGCTCGTCTGCGCCCTTGTCCATGGCGTGTCCCTCTCAAAGTCGTGGTACAATCTGCGGACGAATTTTAGCACAGAACGGTTGATGCAAAGATGACCTATCAGTTCATTCATTATGATGTTTTGGATGGGGTTGCGACCCTGACGATGAACCGCCCCGACAGCCTGAACGCCCTCACCACCCCGATGATGGACGAGATGAAGGCGGCCTTGCGCGAGGCGGGGCGTGACGCGGCGGTGCGCGCCGTGATTTTGACCGGTGCGGGGCGCGGGTTTTGCAGCGGTGCCGACCTCGTGGAGGTGCAGGGCAACAGCGATGTGCCCATCACCCAATATTTGCGCGATGGGCTGAACACGCTGGCGCAGCAGATACGCGGCCTCGATAAGCCGGTGATTGCGGCGGTGAACGGCACGGCGGCGGGCGCGGGCACCAGCCTCGCGCTGGCGTGCGATTTGCGCGTGGCGTCCGAGGCGGCCTCGTTCGTGTTCGCGGCGTTCGTCAACATCGGGCTGGTGCCGGATGGTGGATTGACCTATTTGTTGCAGCGGGCGGTCGGGGCGGCCAAGGCGTTGGAATTGGCGTTGTTGGCCGACGGCAAGAACCGGATGAGCGCCGGTGACGCGCTGAGCTGGGGCGTGGTCAATCGCGTGGTGGCGCCCGACGCGCTGGCCGACGAAGCGCGCGGGTTGGCCGCGAAATTGGCCGCCATGCCGACCCGCGCCATCGCCCTGACCAAACGGGCGATTTATCGCGCCAGCGAGCGCGACCTTGCCGACGCCGCCGATTACGAGGCGCGGGTGCAGGGCTATCTGTTCAAGACCGAGGATTTTCACGAGGGCGTGGCGGCTTTCATCGAGAAGCGCCCGCCAGTGTTCAAGGGCAAATAACCACAGGAGCAAACGACGTACATGGCCAGTATTTTTTCGCGCATCATCGCCGGTGAAATCCCGGGGAAGTTCGTCTATCGGGACGAGCTGGTCTCGGCCTTTTGGGACATCAGCCCGCGCCGCAAGGTGCATATCTTGATTGTGCCCAACAAAGAAATCCCGACCGTGAGCGATGTGACGCCCGACGATGAGCTGATGTTGGGACGGATGTTCACCGCGGCGCGCAAGATTGCCGAAGACCTCGGCATCGCCGACAGCGGCTACCGCCTCATCATCAACTGCAAGGAGGACGGCGGCCAAGAGGTCTATCACATCCACATGCACTTGTTGGGCGGTGAGCGGGTGGGGCCGTTTGCACCCCGCCACAGCGACCTGAAGCCCAAGGGCGAGTGAGGCGAAACCGTGTCGATTGTCGCAGTCTATGGCAGCGCCATGCCCAAGCCGGGCGAGGCGGTCTATGAGGAAACGCGCCGTGTCGGGTATGCGCTGGCCAAAGCGGGCTACGCGGTGATGACCGGCGGGTATAACGGCCTGATGGCGGCGGCCAGCCAAGGGGCAGCCGAGGCAGGCGGCCACGTGATTGGGGTGGCCTGCCTCGCGTTGGAGCGCGCCCGCGGCGTGCGGATTAACCCGTGGGTCAACGATGTGATTTCGTGCGAGACGATGATGGAGCGCCTGACGGTCTTGGTCAGCCAGCCCAGCGCGTTCGTCACGATGCCCGGGGGCTTGGGCACGCTCAACGAATTGGTGTACACGTCCGAGCTGATGCGGGCGGGCGACATCCCGCGCCGCCCGATCGTGTGTTATGGCGACTTTTGGGACAACATCGTGCAAGACCCCAACGTTGGCCAGTATATGCACTCGTCGGGCTGGGGCGATTTGCGGTTTGCCCACCTCCCTGAGCAAGTGGTCGAGGTGCTGCACGGTGGCGGCTAATCTACGCTGGGTGGCCGGTGTGGTCTGGGGCGTGCTGGTGGGCGGGGTGCTGGGCTGTCAGGCCTTGCCCATGTCGCCCACTGTCACCCCGATACCGGCGTTTACGGCCACCCCTGCCGTCAGCCCGACCCCCGATTTGACCGCGGTACCCTCGACGCCGGAGCCGCCCAAATTGTTGGTGTGGGTGCCGGATGTGCTGTTGCCACAAGACGACTCGCCGGTGACGACCTTGTTTATTTCGGAGGTCAACGAGTTTAGCGCGCAGTCGGGCGTCGAGATTGAGCTACGGCGCAAGAAAGCCGACGATGTGGGCGGGATTTTGGCCACGTTGCGCTCTGCGGCGGTGGTGGCACCGGTGGCTTTGCCGGATGTCACGCTCCTGCGGCGCGCCGACCTGACGCGGGCGGTCGAGGCGGGGCTGATTCAGCCGTTGGAGGGGCGGGTATCGTCCTCGGTCATCGCGGAGCTGTTCCCAGCGGCCTTACGCTTGGGGCGGGTGGATAACCAATTGTTCGGCTTGCCATACCTGATGAACCTGTACCTGACGGCTTATGACCCCGATGAGGTGGTGCTGACGCGCTGGGGGTTCTCGGACGTGTTGGAGACCGAGGCGCGGCTGACTTTTCCGGCGGCCAGCGCGGCGGGGCTGAGCGATGTGGTGTGGCTGCAATATTTGGCGGCGGTCGGGTATACGCCCGAGACCGGTGAGCCGGTCGAATTGGCTCCCAGCGCGGTGCTGGTTTTGCTGAGCTTTTATGAGGATATGCTGGCGCAAAACCGCATCCCGCGCTCGGTGGTCGATTTCGACGCGCCCGCCGACTATATCCAACAGGTGGTGGATGGGCGCGCCGACCTCGCCATCATCACGACCGACCAGCTCGGGCGCTTGCGCGGGGCGGGTTTGGCCTATGCCAGCGTGCCCAACTCGACCGGCGCACCGGCCACCTTGATGGACGGGTGGGTCTGGGTCATCGTGACCCCGACGCCGGAGCAACAATCGATGAGTGGGCGCTTCATCAATTGGATGATGGACGCGGAGCGCCACAGCGCCTATGCCGACCAAATCGCGATGCCGCCGTCATTGCGCGGGAGCTTGCGGCGGTGGGGGTTCGAGGGCTTGGACAACGCCTTGCTGGAGTCGTTGCTGGCCGACTCGCCGGTGGTGATGCCGGAGGTGACGACCAGTAGCGCGGCGCGGGCGTTGCAATC
>JALONY010000095.1 GCA_025454715.1 Anaerolineae bacterium | reverse complement strand
GGGCTGGTGCGCGGGGGTTGGCCGCGCCGCCCCGCCCTGCTGACGGTCGGGCTGTGGACGGTTGCGCTGTTCTTCACGCCCACCGTGCAGCCCGACAACAGCGCCATGCACACCGTCTTGGTTGCGTTGCTGCTGGGGGTGGTCTTGGCCGGTGCCATGCCGGTGCCGCTCAGCCGAGTCGGGGGGTTCGTCTTGGCCTTGGCGGTCTTATTGGGCGGGGTCGAGGGCATGAAATTGTTCGCCGACGCCAACCGCTACGCCATCACCGCGCCGGTCGAGGGCGTGGCCTACACCGCCTACGCCACCGCCGAGGACGCCCTGACCGCCCTGACGTTGGGCGAGGTCGATGTGGTGGTCGCCGACGCCAAACCGTTGACCGAGGCCGTCGGGGAGCGCACCGATTTACGGCTCGACACCGCCCCCGACCGCGACGCCTACCGCTTGGGCTTGCCCATCCGCCCCAACCTGCCCGCCCGTGTCGCCTTCGCCACCCGCCGCGACCAGCCCGACGCCCCCAGCGGCCTCGGCGACCTGAGCGGGGCGCGGGTGGCCGCCATCACCGGCGACTTCGCCCAGACCGACCTGCTGGACGAGCCGCGCACGTGGGTGCTGATTGACCTGAAGATTTTTACCGACCTGAACCTACCCCACCTCGAGAGCATCATGGAGGCGTTCTTGCAGCCCGCCCGCCGCAATGGGCCGGTGCTGCTGGCGCGCATCTTGGGGGGCAACGCGCTCTATACGTGGACGGAAGCCGCTTTGGGCTTCACGTTCGGGGGATTGCTCGGGTTCGGGCTAGGGGCGGCCTTCGCCCACTCCAAGCTGTTGGAGCGCGGCCTATTGCCCTACGTCATCGCCTCGCAAACCGTGCCCATCCTCGCCATCGCCCCGATGGTCGTGATTTGGCTGGGCGCGGGGCCATTGGCGGTCAGCGTGATTTCGGCCTACCTGACGTTCTTCCCCGTCACCATCAACACGCTACGCGGCCTGACCTCGCCCAACCCGCTACAGGTCGATTTGATGCGCTCGGTCGCGGCCACGCGCTGGGACATCTTCATCAAGCTGCGCCTGCCCGCCGCCGTGCCCTATATCTTTACCGCGCTCAAGGTCAGCGCCACCGCCAGCGTGGTCGGTGCCATCATCGGCGAGTTGCCGTCCAGCATCCGTGACGGGCTCGCCCGCGCCATCCTCGATTTCAGCAGTAATTACAGCGAGGTCTCGACGCCCAAGCTGTTCGCGGCCATCGTGGTGGCGGCGCTGGTCGGCATCGCGTTTTTCGTCTTGGTCAGCCTCGTCGAGCGCATCATGCTGCGGCGCTTCATCCCGCACGAGCGCTAACGACGCCCCGCACTGCACGATGGATTGAGGGATTGGCGGGCGCTAAGCCTCGAGCCCCAGTTGCGCGCAGGCCGCGCTCAGCTTGGCGTTCACGTCGCCCCGGCAATCGATGTAGTTAATCAGGCGCATATAGGTCGGCAACTTGCTGTCGGCAATCAACATCGGCACCAACACGCCCTCGCGGTCACGGTTGCGCGCCACCGCGATGTTGAACTCTTCGAGGCAGATGGTCGAGGCGATATAGTCCGGTGAGAGCAACGCCACGACCTGCTTAGAGTCGTCCAGCGCCTTGTACAGCTTTTGTTGCCACGACGCCCCCACCCGCATCGACACGCGGTCGATGAACAAGCGTAATTCGGGGCGCTGGCGCTGAAGCTCTTGGTACAGCCAATTGGCTTGGGCTTCGTTCTTGCGGCTGTAGCTGATGAACACGTCATAATCGAACCCATCATCGCCGCCGTCGGACGGGGTGGGGGTCTTGGCGGCGCGGGCATAGCGCTTCTTGAGGAAGCCGAACGCGCCCTTCATCTCGCCCGCCTTGAACGGGTCGATTTCGACGATGCGCACCACGTCCAGCGGGGTGCCGCGCCCCAGCCAATTGACCGTGTTGTCAATCAAGGCGTCCAAGAGGTCGGCGGTCGGGGTGCCTTGCTTGCCGGTGGCCACCAACGGCACCGCCACCGAGCGCAGGTTGGGCGGGCCAAACACGAACGGCAACAAGGCGCGGTAAATATCGCCGACCACCTCGGGCGCTTTGCCGCGCTCCTTCGGCTCGAAACACAGCATGTGCTTGAAGCGAATCCCCGCGTATTCGGGCGTCTCGATGGCCTTGGACAGCCAACACGAGCTGAACTCGCGCATGTCGGTCAGCTTGTCGTCGGCCAATTGGCGCACGCTCAGGCCGCGCCGTTGCAATGCGCCAATCAGGGTACCCTTCAACGGGCGATAATTGTTCGGCCACGCCGAGACCACCATCACATCGACCGCTTGCTCGGGCGGCATATCGGTCAGGTCGCCCAGATACAGCTCGATGCGATGTTCGCCAAGCGAGGACTGCACAGTCAGGGAATCGAGCAGTTTCATGGTCGGCACCCCTTCTGGGCGGTGGCGCGATAGACAAAAACACCCGTCTGGTCAGCGGGTGGGCAAGTGCGCGAGGGCGCAGGGTGTCGGGCGCGTTACGGCTCGACCTCTTGTAAGACCGGTGCAGCGGGGTCGAAGTCCGTGGGGGCGGGCAGCACCTCGACGGCTGCGCCCAGAGGAGCGTCCTCATAACCCAGTTGCTTCAGGGCGGTGCGCGCAGCCGAGCGCACGCGGTCGCGGCTGGGGTCGTTGGCGACCGTCAGCAACGGCGGCACGGCGCGGCTGTTGCCCAGCTTGCCCAGTGCTTCGGCGGCGTGCAGTTGCGCCTGATACCCGGGGGCGTTGAGGGCGCGGATGAGCGGGTCTACCGCTCGCGGGTCGCCCATGATGCCCAGCATCTGAGCGGCGCGCCCCCGCACGATCAAATCCTCGTTCCAGTCACCCACGATGTTGATGAGGGTGCGTACAGCCGTTTCGCCGCCCATCATACCGAGTTTCATGACTGCCGTTCGCCGGGTCTCTTTGTTCACATCGCGCAGTTCGCTCATGATGAATTTGAGTGTGTTCGGGTCGGGATCGGCCATGGGAATGCTGCCTTTCATGTTCCATCCGAGATGCGCGAGGCTATGGCAACCTTTACATCTCACTGCTTACTATCCTAGCCTAAAAATCGGCTTTGAGCATGGATTTCTCATCTCAAGGGTTCGAGACCACCAATTTGCCGTCGTGCAAGCGCCCGACGCGGTCGGCCAAACGCATGATGTCGGGGTTGTGCGTCGCCATCACCAGCGTCCGCCCCGCGTCACGGGTCAGCTCCAACAGCAATTTCAGCACGCGCTCGCCCGTGTCGTCGTCGAGGTTGCCGGTCGGCTCGTCGGCCAGCACCAAGCGCGGCGCACGCACCAACGCCCGCGCAATCGCCACCCGTTGCTGCTCGCCACCGCTCAGCTTGTCGGGGAAAGCGTTGGCGCGGTCGGCCAAACCCACCCGCTCCAGCAAGCCCATGCCGGTGGCACGCCCCGCGGCGCGGTTGCCCCCGCCGAGGTCGATCGGCATCAACACGTTTTCCAGCACGGTCAAGGTCGGTATCAGGTTGAAGAACTGAAACACGATGCCGATGTTATCGCGCCGAAACAGGGTCAGGCGGCGCTCGTCCAACGCCGTCAAATCGGTGTCACCCACCCGCACCTGCCCGCCATCCGCCTTGTCGATGCCGCTAATCAGGTTCAACAAGGTCGATTTGCCGCTGCCGCTCTTGCCCAACATCACGAAAAACTCGCCTTCGTAGATGTCGAGATCGACGTTGTCCAAGACGCGACGAGGTTTGCCGCCCTCTTGGTACATTCGGGTTAAGCCAGACAAACGGATGAGGGGGGAGGGGGTGCGAGGTGCGCTCATGAGTCGATTATTCCTAAAGATAGACGCGCACACATCGTCAATTTGTACGAATCTGGCGCGCCATTGTGTCAGACATCACAAAGCATACCAGCGTACCATAAGCGCGGGATAAACCGGACATGGGCGGTCGGAGTCCGCCGCCCACGCGCCACAGATTAGCGAAATGCGGGCAAATCGGTCAGGCTGCCGCTCAAATCGATGAACGACGCCCCGACCCACGCTTGCAGGCCGCTCTCGGTCAAGATTTGCAACCACAGGTTATCGCCGGTGCGCGCCAACACCACCACTTGGTCGGTCAGGCGCAGGCCGCCCAAGACCGCCGCGTTGGGGTTCGGCTCCTCGCGCAGGTTGGCTTGGGTGTTCGGGCGCCCGATTTGCGCGCCGACCGGCGGGTTGACCGCCCAAATCCGCAGGTTATCGATGCACACGGCGGCGGTTTGGCGCGCCAGCACCGCCCCATAGCCGTTGATGCGCCCGTTGTCGGTCGTATCGGCAATCAAGACGTTATCGACCCAATAGCGCACGCGCCGGTCGTTGAACTCGATGCGTAGGCCATACCAGCGCTCGGCCTCAATCTGTAGCGTCTCCTCACCCAGCAACGAGTTGACGGTGCCGGTGTAGGTCAGGCGGGTCAGGCCGTTAATGCCGTCGAGGATGGCGCGGTAGGCGCGTAGCGACTCCGTGCCGTCGAAGCGCCCCAAAATCTGCACCTCGCCCAGCTCGGCAAAGCGCACCTCGACCTCGATGACATAAGCGCTCCAGCGGCTATCGCCAAAGAAAATCACGCTGTCGCCCGGGCGGTCACCCGTGTTGCAATAGGCGGGGTCGCCATCGACCGACTCGACCTCCCAGACGCTCCCGCGCAGGCGGGTGAAGCGGTCGGCGTCGCCGTCGTCAAAGGTCTCGTTGAGCTGATAGGCCACCTCGGGCACGCGGGTGGCGTCGAGGGTCGGGGTCGGGGTGATGGACGGGGTCAGGGTGGCGGTAGCGGTCGGGGTCGGGGTATTGGAGGGCGTCAAGCTGGGGGTCAGGCTGGCGGTGGCGGTCGGGGTGTTCGAGGCGGTGCGGGTGGCGGTCGGGGTCGGGCTGGGCGTCAGGGTCTCGGTCGGGATGGGCGTGGCGGTAAACAGGGTGGCGGTGGCCGTCAGGTCGATGGCCGCCAACGCCGTAAACTCGGCGTTGAGGGTCGATTGCACCTCGCGGGTGGCCGCCGCGATTTGACGCGAGCTCAGCGTGTTGGTCGGGGTGGCGGTGCGGGTGGCGGTCGCGCTGGGCGTGAGGGTCAAGGTCGGGGTCGGGGTCGGCGTTTGGGTCGGGCTGGAGGTGTGGGTTGGGGTGACGCTGGGCGGCGGCGTATCGGTCGCGGTCGGGCGCGGGGTCTCGGACGGGGTCGGGCTGGGCGGTAGGGTCTCGGTCGGGGTGCGCGTGGCCGCGAACAACCCCGCCAAGGCCGTGCCGGTGGCGTTGGCGCTGTTGGCCGTGTTGACCGCGTTATAGGTCAGGCCAGCGGCAACCCCCAACACCCCCAACATCAACAAAACCCCGAGGATGACCGGCCAACGCGAGCGGCGCGCTTGGGCGGGCGGGGTCGGCGGCTTCCAATCGGCGGGCAGCATCTGGGTGGGCGGGCTGGCGGGCGGGATGAGCGTGTTTTGCTCCTCGACCGAGCGCACGCCCGTCCATTGCTGAAAGGTGCTGGGGCGGCGTGACGCGGTGGGCGGCGCGGGCGGCTGGAGCGGAAAGACGAAAAAGCCGGTCGATTGCGGGGCTTCGGGCGGGACGGTATTGCCCAGCGCCTCGGCAAAGGCCACGCACGACGGCCAGCGCTCCTCGGGGTTCTTGGCCAATGCGCGCCCCAGCACCGCCACCATCTCGAACGGCAAATCGGGGCGGATGACGTGAATCGGGGTCGGCTCGTTTTGCAGGTGCTGGTACATCAGCGACGGGGTGCTGGTGGCCTCGAACGGCAAGCGACCGGTCAGGGCGGCATAGGCGGTCACGGCCAGCGCATATTGGTCGGACGCGGGGCGCACTTCCTCGCCGCGCCATTGCTCGGGCGGCATATAGGCCGGGCTGCCCATCGACATGCCGGTGCCGGTCAGGGCGCTGGTGTTGGAGTCGAGCATCTTGGCGATGCCGAAATCGACCACATACGCCTTGCCCATCTCGTCGAACACGATGTTGGCCGGTTTGATGTCGCGGTGGATGACGTGCTTGCTGTGCGCGTAATCGAGCGCCTCGGCGATGCCCATCAGCATCTCGGCGACCTCACGCGGCGAGGGCTGCAACGCCCCGCGCTGGCGCATCCGCTGCTCCAAGGAGCCGCCGGTCAGCAATTGCATCACCACGAACGTCAGGTCTTGGATGATGCCGAAATCGTAGGTGGTGACGATGTGGGCGTGCTGGAGCGACGCTGACAAGCGCGCCTCGCGGTTGAAGCGCTCGAGGTAGCCGGGCTGGTCAATCAATGCCGGGGACATGACCTTGATGGCGACTTCGCGCTGGAGGTTGGTCTGGAGGGCGCGATAGACCGCCCCCATGCCACCCTGCCCCAGCAGCGCGAGGATTTGGTATTGCCCGATGGTCTCGCCGACCAGCGTCTCGAAACTCATGCCCGCCCCTAGCTCGGTGGATGTGCTCTCGCATAACTATATCCGTTTCGCCCCCAGCGCGCAAAGCCGAAATAGGCGCAAGGCCACGGAACGGGGCACGAGGATGCCGTCCCCCCAACGCAAAAACCAGCCCGTAGGCTGGTTTCGTGTGTACCCCCAGTAGGAATCGAACCTACGCCTTTGCCTCCGGAGGGCAACGCTCTATCCGCTCTATCCGCTGAGCTATGGGGGCGGAAGCATGACATCATCATACCCCCATCCCCACAGAAACGCAAGTGGGCGCGTCAGTCCGCCCGCTTGCCCGACGGCGCATCGCCCGAGTCGTCGTCCTCAGCGGCCTTGCCGCCCTGCTGCATCGCCGCACCGAGGCCGCCCATCCCCTTCGGCTTGGGCGCGTCCCAATCGCCCTTCCCCTTCTCGGGCGAATCGTCATCGTCTTGCGTGGTCGGCTTGCCACCCTGTTGCATGGCCGCCCCCAGAAAATTGGCCGATTTCGGCTTGGGCGCGTCGTCGTCGGCTTGCTCGTCAGCGGCGCGCTTGGCCGAGGCCATAAACCCACCCATCGCCCCGCCCAACATCCCCATATCGATCAGCGGCGCGGGCAACGCCCCCTCCCACGCG
>JALONY010000094.1 GCA_025454715.1 Anaerolineae bacterium | reverse complement strand
CGAGAGCTTCGACACACTGGGGCGTTTGCTGCCGGTGGCGGCGGCGGTGGTGCGGACGATGGCGCTGCACCCTGAGCGGATGCGCGCCGCGCTGGTGCCCGAGATGCTGGCGACCGACTTGGCCGATTATCTGGTCAAGAAGGGGATGCCGTTCCGGCAGGCGCATCATGTGGCGGGGCGGGCGGTACGCTTGGCGCGTGAGCAGGGCATCGCGTTCGATGCGCTGACCTTGGAGCACCTGCAAGAGATGTCGGATTTGTTCGGCGAGGATGTGCGGTCGGTGTTCGATTACCCGAGGCGGTGCGGCGGCAAATCGCACAGGCCAAAGCACTGGTATAAGCGCGCAAAAGCGCCCCCATCTTACCGTTGGATGGGGGCGCTTTTGTGTTGGATGCGGCTCATTCGCCCGGGTAGCGGATTTTCCATTGCTTGCGGAGCGAGTCCATGATGCGCATGATGGCGAGGGTGTCGTCGTGGGACATGGTGGGCGACTGCACCAGCCCCTCGCTCAGGCAACGCTGCACCTCGATGGCTTGGTGGTGGAGGCCGATGGCGCTGGTGTCGTATTGGTGGGTTTGGGTGTCGCCGTCGATTTCGATGGTGAACTGGGTGGCGTCGTGGAAGCGCTCGTGCACGCGCACGCGCCCCTTGCTGCCGAAGATGCGCGCCTCGTTAATCATGTTGGTGCGGACGCCGCAGGTCAGGACGGCCATCGCGCCCGACGGGTAGCCGAGGATGTAACCGGCTTGCTCGTCCACGCCGGTGGCGCCGACATCGGCGAAGCCGGAGATGTGGGTGGGCATCCCCAAGTAGCGGGTGGCGAAGGCGAGGGTGTAGACGCCGACATCGAGCAGGCCGCCGCCGCCCAGCACGGGGTCGAACAGGCGTGAGGTCGGGTCGTATTGGGCACGGAAGCCGAAACTGGCTTGGATCATGCGGACTTCGCCGATTTCACCGCGCTTGACCAACTGGGCGAGGGCTTGGTGGGCGGGCAAGAAGCGCGACCACATCGCCTCCATCAGGAAGACGTTTTTGCGCTGGGCGAGGTCAATCAGGTCTTGGGCTTGGTCGGCGTTGAGGGTGAAGGGTTTCTCGCACAGCACGGCCTTGCCCGCGTCGATGCAGGTCTTGATGTTTTGGTAGTGTAGGTTGTTGGGCGTGCCGATGTAGACGATGTCTACGTTGGGGTCGTGGGCGACCTCCTCGTAGGAACCGTAATGGGCGGGGATGCCGAACTCGAGGGCAAAGGTGCCCGCGGCCTCGTGGGTGCGCGACCCGACGGCGGCGAGCTTGGCGTTGGGGACGTGCTTCTTGAGGTCGGCGGCGAACTTGCGCGAGATGCGCCCGGTCGCCATGATGCCCCAGCGGAAGGTGCGGGTTTCGGTCATGGGGTGCTCCTTGTCGAGCTGGTTTGTGCAGGTTGACTGGGCAGAGTGTACCGCGCTCAGGGGGCGGGTGCTACCCTTGTGCAACCCGCCACAACTGGCGTTGTAAGAGTTTACGAACTTGTGCAAAGCGTCACCAATTTGTTGACAGACCACAAAAGGCGGGTTAGTCTATGTGCATGTTGTGACAAACGCAGCAAAGTATGTGTGGAACATGCCCGCAAGTCGCCCCGCCAACAGCATTATTATCCTTAGCCTCGTACTCGTACTCATTATTGAGAACGAGCTTTAACGTGCTGGGGTAGTGCGGCGAGACGCAAACGGTTCAAACGGATGCAGCAAAAGCCCCCTCAGCAGGGGGCTTTTTGGTTTCTAGGAGGCGGGATACGCTAGGCGGCACACATCGGTTTTTATGGACGGCAGTTGGCATTTTTGGTTTTTTGAGGGTGCGACCAGCGCCACGCACGAAAAGGGGTTCTAACGATGAAATTGGGTGAATGGATTTGGCGTAACGGCGAGTGGGTGAAGTGGGCGGACGCGACGGTACACGTCTCGGCGCACGCGCTGCACTATGGCTCGAGCGTGTTCGAGGGCATTCGGGCGTATCAGACCGAGAAGGGCACGGCCATCTTGCGCCTGCGCCCGCATACCCAACGCTTGGTCAACTCGTGCAAGATTGCGCGCATCGGGCTGGCGTTGACGGCGGACGAACTGGACGCGGCCATCCTCGAGACGGTGCGGCGCAACGCACATCCGGCGTGTTACATCCGCCCGCTGGTGTTCCGTGGGACGGGGCCGGCCTTTGGCCTCAATGCCCGCAACAACACCATCGAGACGATCGTGATGACGTGGGAGTGGGGCGCGTACTTGGGCGAGGAAGGGCTGAAGAACGGCATTGACGCGCAAATCTCCAGCTATCGGCGCATGATACCGATGCCGATGGGCAAAATCGGTGGGCAGTACATCAACAGCTCAATCATCAGCATGGAGGCCAGTGATAATGGCTTTACCGAGGGTATTGCGCTGGACATCAACGGCCACGTGAGCGAGGGCGCGGGCGAAAATATCTTCGTCGTGCACAACGGGGTGCTGTATACGCCCGGGGCGGGGTCGTCGATTTTGTTGGGCGTGACCCGCGATTCGGTCATCCAATTGGCGCACGATATGGGCGTGGAAGTGCGCTACGAGACGATTGCCCGCGAGATGTTGTATGTCGCCGATGAGGTGTTCATGACCGGCACCGCCGCCGAGATTACGCCGATTCGGTCGGTTGACCGCGTGACGGTAGGGGCTGGCAAGCCGGGCCCGATAACGCGCCAATTGCAAGACGCATTCTTCGCCGTGACCTCGGGCAAAGCCGAGGACAAGCACGGCTGGCTGACCTACGTGTAAGGCACACTCGAAGACGACCGCCCAGAAGGGCGGTTTAGGAGAAACAGGGGCGTAAGCATGTTGTTGACCGGTGCAGAAATTTTGTTGGAATGTCTCATCCGTGAAGGCGTCGAGGTGATGTTCGGCTATCCGGGCGGCGCGATTTTGCCGACCTACGACGCGATGGCGAAATACCCACAGCTCAAACACGTGTTGGTGCGCCACGAGCAAGGTGCGTCGCACATGGCCGACGGGTATGCGCGTGCCAGTGGGCGGGTGGGCGTGTGCATCGCCACCAGTGGCCCGGGCGCGACCAACCTCGTGACCGGCCTCGCGACGGCGATGATGGACTCGGTGGGCATCGTGGCCATTACCGGCCAAGTGTCGCGGGGGTCGATCGGGACGGATGCGTTTCAGGAGACGGATGTGACCGGCGTCACGTTGCCGGTGACCAAGCACAACTATTTGGTGATGAGCGCGGCAGAAATCCCGCACGTGGTGCACGAGGCGTTCCATATCGCCAGCAGCGGGCGCCCGGGGCCGGTCTTGATCGACATCCCGAAGGATGTGCAGACCGAAAAGGCCGAGTTTAAGGTCGAAAATTACCCGCCCAAGCTGAAGTTGCCCGGGTATCAGGTGCCGAAAGGCGCGACCGAGACCGAATTGGAATCGGCGCTGGAGCTGATTCGCAATGCCAAGAAGCCGTTGATTTTGGCGGGGCACGGCATCATGATGAGCGGCGCGGTGCAAGAGCTGCGCGAGCTGGCCGAGCTGGCGGGCATCCCAGTCACGTTGACCTTGCTGGGCAAGGGAGCGATGCCCGAAAATCACCCGTTGTGCCTCGGGATGATGGGGATGCACGGGAATGCGGCGTGCAATTACGCCATCCAAGAGGCCGACCTGTTGATTGCGCTGGGGATGCGGTTCGATGACCGCGTGACGGGCAACCTCAAGACCTACTCGCCCAACAGCCGCAAGATTCACGTCGAAATCGACCCCTCGGAAATCAACAAGAACGTCAAGGTGGACGTGGGGATTAACGGCGACTTGCGGACGGTGATGCGCCAATTGGTGCCCGGCCTGCCGCGCAAGACGCACCCCGAGTGGATGGCGCAGATTCGCGATTGGCAAGAGGACGCCAGCGAGCGCGAAATCTTGACGCATTACACCGGCGAGGGGTTGCTGGGGGCGCAGGTGGTGAACGACCTGTGGCGCTTGACCGACGGCAATGCCATCACGGTCAGCGACGTGGGGCAGCACCAGATGTTGGAGGCGCAGTATTACCCGCACCAGCGCCCGCAAACGATGCTGACCAGCGGTGGCTTGGGGACGATGGGCTTCGGGTTTCCGGCGGCCATCGGTGCCAAGTTCGCCAAGCCCGACGAGGAAGTGTGGGCGGTGGTGGGCGATGGCGGTTTCCAGATGACGCTGGCCGAGCTGGCGACGGCACGCCAAGAAAACGTGCCGGTCAAGATTGCCATCCTCAACAACAGCTTCTTGGGGATGGTGCGCCAGTGGCAAGAGTTCTTCTATGAGGAGCGCTATCAATCGACGCCGATGGTGAACCCCGACTTTTGTAAGCTGGCCGAGGCGTATGGTATCCCGTCGATGCGGGTGACCAAGCGCGCCGAAATCGAGCAAGCGGTGGCGTTTGCGCGCAGCGTGGACGGCCCCGTGCTGATCGAGTTCCAAATCTTGGCCGAAGAAATCGTGTATCCGATGGTTCCTGCTGGGAACGACCTGCACAACATGATCCGACGCCCGAAGCCCGGGGAGAGTCAGTGATGAGCGCGCAACCGACGAAAAAACACATCATCGCCGCATTGGTCGAGAACAAGCCGGGCGTGCTGAACCGCGTGGTCAGCTTGTTCCGTCGCCGCAACTTCAACGTGGACAGCTTGACGGTCGGGCGGACGCACAAGCCGCACATCAGCCGCATCACGCTGGTGATTGACGCGGCGCGGCTGAACCCGCGCCAGATGGCCGCCAACCTGTACAAGCTGGTGAACGTGGTCGATGTGAAGGTGGTGAGCGAGGAACTGCACGTCGAGCGCGACCTCGCGCTGATTAAGGTGCGGACGGACGACACCGAAAGCTATAATTCGGTGACCGAATTGTGCGAGCGATACCCGACGCGCATCATCGATATGGGGTCGAAGGTGGCGATTGTGGAGATTACGGCGCGTGCGGAATTGGTCGAGGAATTCATCGACAAACTGAAACCGATTGGTATCATCGAGTTGGTTCGCACGGGTGTGGTGGCGATGGGGCGCGGCACGCGCATCCAAGATACCGAGTATGAGCCGGTGGTCTACGAAAACGGCCAAAACGCGGTCATCGAGCGCTTCAGCGTCTAAACGGTTTGGGGGACAGGTCGGCGGCGGCATCGCGAGCGGTGCGCCGCCGATTGTGAACTGAGTAAGAAACGCATAACGGAACCTACAAGAGAGGGACAAACACCATCATGGCAGCAACGATGTATTACGAGAAGAGCGCCGACCTCGAGCTGTTGAAGGGCAAGACGATTGCCGTCATCGGCTATGGGAGCCAAGGCCACGCCCACGCGCTGAACGCGAAAGATAGCGGGATGACGGTGGTGGTCGGGCTGCACGAGGGCAGCAAGAGCCGTGGCAAGGCCACTGCCGACGGCTTGACGGTGCTGACCCCTGCCGAAGCGACGGCGCAGGCCGACGTGGTGATGATCCTCGCGCCCGACACGGTGCAGGCCGAATTGTACGAGAAGGAAGTCGGGCCGAACCTGAAGGCGGGCGCGATGTTGATGTTTGCCCACGGGTTCAACATCCATTTCGGGACGATCGTGCCGCCCAGCTCGGTAGACGTGACGATGGTCGCGCCGAAGTCGCCGGGTCACCGCGTGCGCGAGGTGTTTACCGAGGGCGGCGGCGTGCCGGGCTTGGTGGCGGTGTATCAAGACGCGACCGGCAACGCGAAGGCGTTGGCGTTGGCGTATGCCAAGGCGATCGGCTGCACCCGCGCCGGTGTCATCGAGACGACCTTCAAGGAAGAGACCGAGACCGACCTGTTCGGCGAGCAAGCGGTGTTGTGCGGTGGCGCGACGGCGCTCATCCGCGCTGGGTTCGAGACGCTGGTGAAGGCTGGGTATCAGCCCGAGGTGGCGTATTTCGAGTGCTTGCACGAGCTGAAGCTGATCGTTGACCTGCTGTATCAGGGTGGGCTGAGCTACATGTGGTACTCGGTCAGCGATACGGCGGAATATGGCGGCTACGTGGTGGGTGACCGCATCGAGGAATTGATTAAGGAAGAGATGGCGGGCGTGTTGCAACGCATCCAGAGCGGCGAGTTCGCCCGTGCATGGATTACCGAGAACAAGGAAGGCCGCCCGAACTTCTTGCCGCGCCGCCGTAAGGATCACGGCTTGTTGCTGGAGCAGGTCGGGACGGAACTGCGCGATATGATGAGCTTCCTGAACGCCAAGCGCATCAAGCAGGAGGCCTAGGGCTATGCGAGACGGCGCAGGCGTAAGCCAGCGGTTGCCGGACAACGGCGGAAAGGAGGGGGCTGTGGCTGAAGATGGCCTTAGCGCGCTTAGCCCTACAACCTTCCTTTTCGTTCGTTTGACCTGTGCATGAGGAGACCGAAGCCATGTCTTCGTTACCGAGCAACCGCGTACTGATTTTCGATACCACCCTGCGCGATGGCGAGCAATCGCCGGGCGCGACCCTGACCAGCGCCGAGAAGCTGGAAATCGCACGCCAACTGGCGCGGCTGGGGGTGGACATCATCGAGGCTGGCTTTCCTGCGGCGTCGCCGGACGACCTCGCGGCGGTGCAGCGCATCGCCCGCGAGGTCGGGACGCCGGACGGCCCCGTGATTGCGGGGTTGGCGCGTGCCCGCGAGCACGACATCCGCACGTGTTGGGAGGGGGTGCGTGACGCGGCCAAGCCGCGCATTCACACCTTCTTGGGCGTGAGCGATTATCACCTGAATTACATCACCAAGACCACCAAGCCCGAGGCGCTGAAAATCATCCGCGATGCGGTGACGCTGGCCAAGAGCTTGTGCGCCGATGTCGAGTTTAGCCCGATGGACGCGGGGCGCGCCGACCCGGCCTTTTTGGTCGAGGTGTGCGCGCTGGCGGTGGAGTGTGGCGCTACCACGCTCAATATCCCCGACACGGTGGGGTATGTGATGCCGCAAGAGTGGTATGAGCTGATGCACAGCCTAATCCATGAGACGCCCAACGCCGGCCCCGGGAGTGGGGTGGTCTGGTCGGTGCATTGCCACGACGACCTCGGCCT
>JALONY010000093.1 GCA_025454715.1 Anaerolineae bacterium | reverse complement strand
CATCCAAGGCCAGCGCGACTACCTGCGCGACTACCGCGCCCCCGGGTCGGCCATCGCCCCGCTGGTCTACGCCGCCGCGCTGGAGGGCGTCGATAAGAATGGCAACGGCTCGCTGGAGAGCAGCGAGTATTACACCCCCGCCAGCATCGTCTGGGATGTGCCCAGCCAATACCCCGCGACGGCGGCGGGCGGCGCGCCGTTCGCCCCGCTCAACACCGATGGGCGCTTCTATGGCGGCGTGCCGTTGCGCTTCGCGTTGGCCAACCAGCTCGCCAGCGCCACCACCAAGGTCTACGCCGATGTCGGTGAGGCGGCCTTCCGTTCGACCTCCGAGCGCAGCGGCATCACCTTCCTGCCCGATACCGTCTTCAACCTGCAAAGCGCCATCGGCGAGACGCCCGTCCGCCCGATCGACCTCGTCTCGGCCTACTCGACCATCGCCAGCGCGGGCGTGCACCGCCACTGGTACGTGGTCGAGAGCATCACCGACTCCAACGGCATCGAGGTGCCGCTGCCCGCCGACCTGCGCCGCCCCGAGGTCACGGCTTTCAGCCCACAAACCGCCTTCTTGCTGGCCAACATCCTCAGCGACGAGTCCGACTTCGCCCGCAACAGCCCGCTCGTCCCGCGCAACTCGGCGCTCAACATCACCAACCCCACCAACAACGCCCAATCGCTGGCGGCGGCGGTGGCCGGCCAAAACGCGGCGCGCACCAACTTCTGGACGATCGGCCTGACCCCCAACGTCGCCATCGGCGTGTGGCTGGGCACCCCCAACGGCGATGTGAGCGTGCAACGCCAGACCGGCCTGAGCACCGCCGCACCGCTCTGGAACCAGCTCATGCGCCAGTGGGTGTGCCCGGGCACGGCGCGCAACGAATTGCTCTCGGCGGTGCGCCTGCCGCCCCCGCCTGAGCTGGGCGTGGTCACGCTGGCCGCGGTCAACACGTGGACGGGCTTGCGCGCCAACGAGTTCTGCAACAGCGTCGAGGACACCGTGCAACGCTCGTTCCTCAACACCACCGACCCGACCGTGGTGGCCTACTTGCAATCGACCGAGGGGCGCAACCAAGCCCAACGCCTCGGCCTGACCGGTGGCGCCATCCAAGCCATCCCGACCGGCGCGTGCGACAGCAACACGCAACTGCCGACCGTGGTCATCAACGCGCCCGCCACCGGCCAAACCGTGCTGGGGCAGGTGCAAATCACCGGCCAAGTCTCGGCCAATGCCGACTTCAACCGCTACACGCTGGAAATCGCGCCGCAAGGCTCGCAGAACTTCACCGCCTTGCCCGGCTTCCCGACCAGCACCCAGCAACCCAACCCGGGCGGCGTGCTGACGACGTGGGACACCACGCAGGTGGCCAGTGGCAATTACACCCTGCGGCTGACGGCCATCAGCACCACCGGCGGCTTCGTCCAGCGTAGCGTGCAAGTCACCATCGCCAACCCGACGCCGACGCCCTCGCCGACCCCAACCCCGACGCCCATCCCGTTGGCGACCCTGCCGCCGCTCGACGCGGTGACGCCGCTCCCGTTCGACCCGCTGCCGGTCGGCCCGACCGCGACACCCGCACCGTTCTAACCCAGATAACACACCACCCCCGCCGAGTTGATGGCGGGGGTGGTGCTTTTTTGTGGGGGAGGGGTGATGGGGGTAAAGCGCTTACGGCGCTAACCACCTATGGGGTTGCTTCAGCCCGCCGCCTGTGGCTTGGATGACCCCAGCGCGGCCATGATTTCCTCGAACTCGGGGCGGTTGATCGTCTCGCGCTCCATCAGCGTATCGGCCAAGCGCTCCAGCACGTGGCGGTTGCCCGTCAGGATGCCCTTGGCGCGGTCGTAGCAACTCTGCAAGATGCGCTTGACCTCGTCGTCGATTTCTTGGGCGTAGTGCTCGCTGTACTCGCGCACCTCGCTAAAATCGCGCCCCAAGAAGATGTTGCCGCTGCTGCTGTCATAGCTACGCGGCCCCAGCAGGTCGCTCATGCCGAACTTGGTGACCATCGCCCGTGCGATGCGGGTGGCTTGTTGCAGGTCGTTGCTGGCGCCGGTCGTGAGCTGGTTGAACACGATTTCCTCGGCGGCGCGCCCGCCCATCGCGGCCACGATGTCGTCCTCGAACTCCTCGCGGCTCTTGAGCATGGTGTCGGTGTCGGGCAGGCTCATCACATAGCCACCGGCGCGCCCACGCGGCACGATGGTGATTTTGTGCACGGGGTCGGCGTATTCCAAGACGTGCTGCAAGATGGCGTGACCGGCCTCGTGATAGGCGATTTTACGCTTCTCGGCTTGGTTAATCACGCGGGTCTTGCGCTCGGGCCCCATGATGACGCGCTCCATCGCCTCTTGCAGCTCGGACATGCCGATGTTGCGCAGGTTGCGGCGGGCGGCGAGGATGGCGGCCTCATTGACGAGGTTCTCGAGGTCGGCACCGCTGAAGCCCGGGGTGATTTTGGCCACCGACTCCAGATCGACGCTTTGCGCCATCGGCTTGCCCTTGGCGTGCACGCGCAAAATCTCGAGGCGGCCTTTCACGTCGGGGTTGTCCATCGTCACCTTGCGGTCGAAGCGCCCGGGGCGCAACAACGCAGGGTCGAGGATGTCGGGGCGGTTGGTCGAGGCCAGCACGATCACGTTGGTGCCGGTCTCGAAGCCGTCCATCTCGACCAGAATCTGGTTCAGGGTTTGCTCGCGCTCGTCGTGGCCGCCGCCCAGCCCTGCACCGCGTTGCCGCCCGACCGCGTCGATTTCATCGACGAAGACGATGGCGGGCGACTCGGCCTTGGCGCGGTCGAACAAGTCACGCACGCGGGACGCGCCCACGCCGACGAACATCTCGACGAACTCGGAGCCGCTGATGCTGAAAAACGGCACACCAGCCTCGCCAGCCACCGCTCGCGCCATCAGGGTCTTGCCCGTCCCCGGCGGCCCGACCATCAGCACGCCCTTAGGCACGCGGGCACCGAGTCGGATGAACTTATCGGGCTCCTTGAGGAACTCGACCACTTCTTTCAGCTCTTCCTTGGCCTCGTCGGCACCCGCCACGTCGGCAAACGTGACCTGCGGGCGCTCGGCGTCACGGCTGACGCGGGCGCGGCTACGGCCAAAGCCCATCGCTTGGTCTTGGTTGGCGCGCACGTTGCGCATCATGCGCCACAAGAACCACACGATCAGCAAGGTCGGGATGATGGCCAGCATCAGGTTGAAAATCAGGTTGCTGGTGTTGTCGCTCTGGACGGTGCTGATGGAGCCGACGCTTTGCCATTCGGCCTCGGTCACGCCCAGCGCGAACAATTCCTCGCGCAGGTTGGTCATCATCTCCTTGCGGAGCTGAAGGGCGGTGTTGCGCCCTTGCAATTGCACCAGCACCTCGTCGCCGTTGGTGGTGGTGATGATGCGCGAGACCTCGCCGCGCTTGATGTAGGTCGCCAGTTCGTTGAGCGTGAGGGTTTCGGTGGCACTCAGGCCTGCGCCGCGGTTGGCCAGCGTAAACAAGATGGCCAGCACCACGACGGCGCCAATCACCAACCATACGCGCTGCGCGTTGTTCATCGGCCCCGTCGGGGGCGTCTTGGGGTCTTTCCCGTCTCGGTTGGATGGATCGGGGGGGCGGTTATTCACGGTCAAACTCCACTTACTTTAAGAACTCTCGTCTTTCATTATACCCAATCGCACCGCGTCTGACACATCAGACCACCACGATGTCAATCGATTTCTAACCATCGCTCGCTTCCAGCCTCATAACACGACTATAACCACCCGTTTCGTGCAAATTGCGCTATACTATGCCTTTCATGCACTGCCCATCTCGGGCGGTTTGTCGTTTCTGTTGGCCAATTCGTCAGAACCCACAATTGAGAAAAAACCCACAAACCGCTATCGTGTAGCGTAGGTGCACTGTTCGCCAATTCTTTTTAGGACTATTTTTATGGCTGCTTACCTGATTGTCGACCTCGACCGTCTCCTCAAGCTCTTCAATGACCGCAGCTTCCCCGTCGATTTGCAAGAGATGGCGGTGGCGTTGCGTGGGCGCGCTGCGCTGGCCGCAGGCGTCCCCTCGGAGCAGTTGCGCGCCATTGTCGTGGCCAACTGGCCGCTGCACCGCGAGCAACAACCGCGCCTCGAGCAGATTTTCCGCTCGGCGCGTTACGACTTGTTCGAGGCGCGCCCGACCACCAAGCTCCCCGATGCGCTGCACAAGAACTACTTCGCCAAAGACCCCGAGGCGGTCGGTGAGCTGATCCTCGTGACTGCCGACGGCTCCTTGATGCCGCTCATCAAGAAGGTGAAGCTGTCGCGCTTCGCCCGCGTGCGCGTGTGGGGGTTGGACAACCCAATCACCCCCAAAGACGAGGAAGAGTTCGGCGCCATCTTCCAAGACCTGAGCGATTTACTCGGCATCCAAAGCCGCGATGTCGCGCTGTATATCGACTTCGAGAACATCGCCATCAGCCTGACCCAAGCGCAATTTTTGGTCAATATGGATCGGTTGATCGCCTCGTTCGTGCGCCAAGCCCAAGCGCATGGCCACGTCATCAAGATGGCCGCTTATGCCCCGTGGGGCAACCGCGGTGCCTTGCCGCCCTTGCTGGATAGCGGTGGCCAAGACATCACCGGCGAGGCGCAAGCGCGCTTGGCTTACGCCAACATCGACCCCGTCTATCACCTGCCGGGCAAAAACAGCGCCGACATGAAAATCGCCAGCGATGTGCTGACCCACTCGACCAGCGCCGAGGCCGCCGATGTCTACATCCTCGCCACCGGTGACCGCGACTTCAACGAGGTGCTCAACACCCTGACCGCCCGCGGGAAGACCGTCATCGTGTGGGGGGTGCATGGCGCGCTCAGCCGCCAATTGTCGCAAAACCCGGGGCTGAGCGTCGAGTACATCGAGGAGTTCACCAACCTCGAGACCTATGCCTCGCGCAGTGGTGCCAACAGCTCCGACGAGCTGATTGGCGGCGGCGAGGTCTTCACCCCCTCGCAATGGTCGAGCGTGGTCATCCAGTTCGACCGCCTGACGGCGGGGCACGGCACCCGCACCGTGAGCGACAAGCGCCTCATCGAGCAATTGGTCGAGGTCAACGCGGTGGCCTCGGAGCAGCGCGGCGAAGACCTGCTGGTGCAGTCCGAGGCGTTGGGGGTGCTCAAAGCGGTCGATAACACCGGCAAATTGTCACTCAACGACTCGCATCCGGTGGTCGAGAAAACCCGCCTCATCCGCGACCGCATTGCGTTGCGGGTGGGCAACACCCTAAGCACCCGCGGCTGGCACTACGTCAATTACGGGTTCTTGCTCAAGGGCTTGGCCATGGACAGGGAGCTGGAGCGCCCGGGGCTCAACCGTGACGACCAATGGCGCTCACATTGGATCGACTTCTTGGTGCGCGAAAATGTGCTGGTGCGCGAGCTGACCCCTCACCACCTCAACCCCGAAGACCTCGTGCCGGTCATCCGAATGCCCAACGGCACGCCGCTCCCGCCGCCGGAGCCGGAGGAGGAGCCCGCCCCGTTGCGTGCGCCCCAGCCGCCCTCGATGACGATGGAGCAAATCTTTCCGCTGGATGGCGAAATTGCGGGGCAACGCCTGCGCCCAATCCAGCTCGATTTGACGCTGAGCGGCCTGACCGGCCAATACCCGGGCACCGCCGCCATGCTGCGCCGCATCATCGTCAGCGTCGAGCAGTTCACCAGCTACCGCAAGTTCGAGTGGTGCCCGCTGGGGAGCTTGCACAACCGCCTGCGCCCCTACGATACCGGCATGACCTTCCAGAGCGCGGTCGAGTACCTCATCTTCCATAATGCGGTCATCGTCAGCGAGTATGCCAACCCGCAGAGCAACTACAACACCAAAGGCATCTCGTTGGTGCTGGATAGCGCGATGGTGCGCGATGTCTTGGCCGAGCGCGATGCCTTCATCCGCTTGCTGTTGACACTGTATCGCAAAGAGGTGTTAATATCTATTCAGGCCGCTCGTGACGTGCTGGCGTCTTGGGATCACGATTTGTGGTTCTCCATCATGGAGCGCGAAAACGTCCTCAATGCCCTGAACGGGCGTCCCGGGTTCTATAGCCTGTTCCGCACACACCATACCGTCGTCCAAGTTGCGGCGGTTAGTGAAGGGGCAGATTTGTCGAATCCCGATGCACAACGTTAGAAACGTGTTATACTGACATGCAGGAAAGAAGGCCGTCCGCACCCCCGCGACTCGTTTTAGGCTTTCTTGCTTATCCTTACGAGGACGTATGACGAGCCAAACCCACGATGTCGCATTCCTCGCCGAAGCTGCCCGCTTGGCGTCCGAGCCGGTGACTGAGCAGGCTGTACAAGCCATCCTCAGCCTCAGCGCCGCGGCGTTGGGGATAACGCGGCTGACCTGCCGTGCGTATCAGGACGATTTTACGTGGCGTGCGGCGCGGACGGGCACCGCGACCTTAGCACCGGTGACCGAGACGATCATCCCGTTGACGTTTCGCGGGCGGGACGTGGGCGAATTGCGCTCATCCAGCCCGCTGGACGGTGTGGCGTCGGTGGGGGTGATCGTGCGGTTGCTGACCGCGATTTTGCGCGAGCGTGAGCTGGACATTGCCGAGCGCGCCGTGCAGTCGTACCGTGACCGGATGGTGCGCCTCGTCACGCATGATTTGCGCGCCCCATTGGCGCAAATCATGGGGTATGCCCACCTGCTCCAGATGGATTTGACCGAGTTCCCCGAACAAATGCGCTTCGTCGAGGGCATCCTCGCCTCGACCGGCCAAATGGATCGGCTGTTGGAGAGCTTGTTGCGCCTCGAGCGCCTGCGCCACAGCCCCAAAGACCTGTATACCTCGGTCAATGTCTACCGGCTGGCCGAGATGGTCTTCCATGAGAGCCAATACGCCGCCGACCAAAAATCGGTGCGGTTGGATGCCGAGTTCGACATCAACAAATCGGCCACGATTTATGGGGACGAGTTCTTGATCCAACGGGCGATGGAGAACCTCGTCAACAACGCGCTGAAATTTACCTTGCCGGAAGGGCGGGTGCTGATGCGCCTGAACTTCAGCCAGAACGAGATGGTGTTCAGCGTGGACGATACCGGCATCGGCATCGCCGAGGAGCACCTCGATTACCTGTTCATCCCGTTCCACCGCATCGCTCGGGAGGACGGCAAACAAGCCCCGCCCGGGTTTGGGCTGGGGTTGTCGCTGGTGGGCAGCATCGTGGAGCAGCACGAGGGCGAGGTGTTCGTCCGCAGTGTGCTGAATCAGGGCAGTACGTTCGGCTTCCGGCTCAAGCTGGCGCGGGTGTAGCGCCGCGCCCGTCCCCCTTGCCCACTATTCGTCGGTTTCTTGTTGAGGGGTGAGCGCCTCAAGCCTTGCCGCCGAGGGTCATGGTCTTGACCAGCTCGTCAATCGTCGCCGCGTAGCGTTCTAGGTCGGGCTGGGCGCTCAAGATGCGTAGCTTGATGACGTATTGCTCGCGCTCGACCCAGTACACGTGCTCGTACAGGCCGCCCCCAACCTCCCCAATCACCGCGCTATAGGCCGTATAACCGCTGACCAAGCCGCTTTGCACCTCTTGCGAGAGCGCTCGCGACCCCGCGACCACGGCCACCCATTGGTCGGCAGTCTCG
>JALONY010000092.1 GCA_025454715.1 Anaerolineae bacterium | reverse complement strand
GCGGCCTGCCATTGGTTGGCGACCGTGAAGGGCTATCGGGTGGTGGCGCGTAATTGGTGGTGCGACGCGGGCGAAATCGACATCGTGGCGCAAGACGGCTCGGTGTGGGTGTTCGTCGAGGTGCGGACGCGGCGCGGCGCGGTTGACCGTGCGACCGAGAGCATCACGCCCGATAAGCGCGAGCGGATGATCCGCAGCGCGTATGCCTATGCCGCCACCGTGCAACCCGAGCCGGACTGGCGCATCGACGTGGTGGCGGTGGCGGTGCGCGGCGATGGCGTGCTGACGATTGAACACGTGGAGGACGCGCTTGGCTGGTGAGCGTTTGCCGTTGTTGGTGATATTGGGGCCGACGGCGGTGGGGAAGACCCAATTGGCGGTGCGCTTGGCCGAGCGGGTGCCGCTGGAGGTCATCAGCGCCGACAGCCGCCAGATTTACCGGTACATGGACATCGGGACGGCCAAGCCGACACCGGACGAGCTGGCGCAGGTGCCGCATCATGGCATCGACCTCGTATTGCCGGATGAGACGTTGTCTTTGGCGCAGGTCAAGCAGGTGATGAACACGGCCATCGACGCGGTGCACGGGCGGGGCAAGCTGCCGGTCATCGTCGGGGGGACGGGGCAATACATCAGCGCGGTCATCGAGGGCTGGGGCATCCCCGAGGTGCCGCCTAACCTCGTGTTGCGCGCTGAACTCGAGGCGTATGCCGCCGAGCACGGGGCGTTGGCGCTGCACCAGCGGTTGAGCGCCCTCGACGCGACCGCCGCGCAGGCGATTGCGTATCAGAATGTGCGGCGGGTGGTGCGGGCGCTGGAGGTCTGCCTCGAGACCGGCCAACCCATCAGCGTGCTGCAACGCAAGACCCCGCCGCCGTATGAGGTGGTGGTGTGGGGCGTGACGCTGGAGCGCGAGATGCTGTATGCGCAGGCCGACCGGCGGGTACTCCAGATGGTCGAGCGCGGGTTCGTGGACGAGGTGGGGCGGTTGTTGGCGATGGGCTATGCGCGTGGGTTACCGTCGATGAGTGGGCTGGGCTATCGCGAGGTGGCGGCGCACCTGCAAGACGGGCTGGCGCTGGAGGAGGCGATACGCCTGACCCAGCACAGCACGCACGACTTTATCCGCAGACAATACACATGGTTTCGTAAGATGGGCGAGCGCGTTCTGTGGCATAATGGGCGTTCGACCTCTTTGGACGAGTGGATGCAGATGCTGCCGAGGCAGCCGTGAGCCATGTCTTCTATCCCTAGAAATTTACGCGGGCGCAACGTCGGAATCGGCGTGCTCCTGCTGGTAACGCTCTATATTTTGGCGGGGCCGCGCACGGTGCCGCAGTTCATCTCCAACCTCATCCCAATCGAGGGGAGTTGTGTGGCCTTGCGCCGCCCGACCGAGCCCGATTTGCACCAATCCATCATCCAACGTGAGGCCAGCCGCCGTATGGTGCCTGTGAGCGTGCAGGTGCGGGTGGGGGCACCCCAGCCCGATGGCAGCATCCGCCTGACGGTGATTTTGACCAATATGACGGTCGGGACGTTGCCGGTGCTTATCCCCAACGACACGGCCTCGCCCAATGGGCGATTGGACGTGGGGGGTGCGAACATCGACGGGGTGGGGGTGGTGGCCACCAGCACGTTTGCCCTGCCGACCGTCGCCGACACCCGTGCGCCCATCACGCTGACGCAGGTGCGGTTGATGGTGCCGCAGCAAGCGTGCTCCATCAGCCGTGTGTTGACCGCGCAAGAGGCGCAAAATGCGGGAATCCGCCCGGGGGTGCCGGTGGTGGGGTATTATCGCAACTCGACCATCGGGGTCTTGACCACCCGCAGCAACCCCAGCCTCGCGCCGTTGTTCGGCGATTTGGGGATGTGGACGGGGGCGGTAGCGTCCGATCCGGTGGTGGTGCCGTTGTTCGCGCCCACCCCGATTGCCGCCAGCGCTGGCGGATAGTCCGGCGGGTTGGGATGATGTTATAATGTCGATAAGCGTATCGGAACGTCTCATTGAAATCGGAGAGAGAGACCATGTCGGAAGGCAAGCGCAGCACGCCCGTGTTGGTGGTGATGGACGGCCCTGAGGCCAACAAGAGCTACCCGATGGAAAAGGACGTGGTGGTGGTCGGGCGCGAAGACCACTGCGACATCGTGCTGAGAGAACGGCAAATCTCTCGAGAGCACATCAGGGTCACGCAAGAGGATGGGCATTATTTCGTCCATGACCTGAGCAGCCGCAATGGGACGTGGGTGAATGGCAAAAAACTAGAGGGCAGCCAAGAGCTGTACGACAACGACGAGATCCACATCGCGCTGGCGGTGCGGTTGCAATTCGTCGGGTCGGGGGCGACGGCTCCTTTGCCGTTCGAGGTGCCGCACACCCTGAGCGGGCGTTTGACGCTCGACCGCGAGGCGCGGCGGGTGTTCGTGCGCGGGGTGGAGCTCGACCCGCCGCTGAGCTTGCCTCAGTACCGGCTGTTGGAACTGCTGTACCTGCACGCGGGGCGGGTGTGCACCCGCGAGACGGTGGTCGAGACGGTATGGCCGGACGTGGTGGGCGAGGGCGTGAGCGAACAGGCCATCGATGCGCTGGTGCGCCGCCTGCGTGACCGCCTGAATGAGCTTGACCCCGACCATCAATACATCGTGACCATGCGCGGGCACGGCTTCCGGCTGGATAACCCCGCAGAATGACATGACCGCCCGCCCTCTCGGTTGAGGGTGGGCGGTTTTGTTTGGGGTGGGGCGCTAGGTCAGGCGAAGAGCGACGACAGCGACGCGCCCTCGGAGGCGTGGCAGACGTAGAGCGCGGCTTGTAGGCCGGTGGTGTGCTGGTAGGTGCCGGTGACGAACTGGACGAACGACTCGGCTTGGTTGGCCATGACCAGCGCGACGGCGCATCCGCCGAAACCTGCGCCGGTCATGCGTGCGCCGTAGCAGGCGGGGTGGCGCTGGGCGGCGGTGACGATGGCGTTGAGCGCGTCGGTCGAGACCTCGAAATCATCGCGGAGCGACTCGTGGCTGGCGTCCATGAGCGCGCCCAAGATGCGCGGGTCGCCTTGCTGCATGGCGTCGTAGGCGGCGAGGGTGCGGGCGTTCTCGGTGACGACGTGGCGGGCGCGGCGGCGGGTTAGGTCGTCCAGCTCATGGGCGCGGGCGTCGAACGCCTCGACGGAAATATCACGCAAGACGGCAATCCCAAAGTGGGCGGCGGCGGCCTCGCATTGCTGGCGGCGCTCATTGTATTTGCTGTGGACGAGGCCGCGGCGCGTGCTGGTGTCCATCACCACGACCACCGTGCCCTGTGGGAGCGGGGCAGGCTTGAGGTCGAGGGTGCGGCAGTCAATCAGCACGGCGTGACCGGTTTGGCCTGCGGCGGAAATCATCTGATCCATGATGCCGGTCTTGAGGCCGAGCCACTCATTTTCGACCCGTTGCCCGAGCTTGGCCATGCGCGGGGCGTCCCAGATGAAGCCCGACACCTGCTCGAAGGCGCGGATGGCGGCCATCTCGAGCGAGGCGGACGACGACAAGCCCGCGCCGATCGGGACGTTGCCTGCGATGACGCCCTCCCAGCCCGACAGCGTGTAGTCCTCGGATTGCAAGACGGCGGCCACGCCTTTGAGGTATTCGACGGGCGACGAATCGACTCGGGTGAGGTTTTCGAGCGAGAAGGTGACGTGTTGGTCGAAGTCGAGTAGGTGGACGGAGACGGTGCGGTCGGGGCGCGGCCTGAAGGCAATCAGGGTCTCGCGGTCGATGGCCATCGGGAAGACGAAGCCGTCGTTGTAGTCGGTGTGCTCCCCAATCAGGTTGACGCGCCCGGGGGCGCGGGCGATGAACGCGGGCGGTTCGCCGAAATGTTGCTCAAAGGCGCGATGGACGGTCAGGCGGAGGTCGGTCATGAGAGGGTCTCGCTGTAGTGCGTGTCGGGTAAGGCGCGCAGGCGGGCGGCGGCTTGTTCGGGGGTCAGGTCGCGCTGGGCTTCGGCCAACAGCTCGAACCCGACCATGAACTTGCGGACGCTGGCGGAGCGCAAGAGGGGCGGGTAGAAATGGGCGTGCAGTTGCCAGCCGGTGGCCTCGCCTTGGGAGGGGGCACCGTGCCAGCCCATCGAGTAGGGGAAAGACACCTCGAACAGGTTATCGTAGCGCACCAGCAGGGTCTTGAGGGCGTCGGCCAGCGAAACGCGCTGGCTGGGCGTGAGGTCGGGCAGGTGCCGGACGGCGAAGCGGGGCAAGACCATCGTCTCGAACGGCCAGACCGCCCAATAGGGCACGACCACCAGCCAGTCATCGTTTTGGGCGATGACGCGCTCTTGGCGCTCGGCCTCTAAATTCGCGTAGTCAAGCAGCAGAAGCGAACCGTTTTGCTCATAATAAGCGCGTTGGTGGCGGTCTTCGGCGGCGGCCTCGTTGGGCAAGAAGTCGCACGCCCAGATTTGGCCGTGGGGGTGCGGGTTGGACGCGCCCATTTGCTCACCGCGGTTCTCGAACACCTGCACCCAGCGATAGGTCTGGCCAAGCTCGGACACTTGACCTGCCCACGCATCGACGACGCGGGCGATGGCGGGCTTGTCCATCAGCGCCAGCGTGAGGTCGTGGCGGGGCGAGAAGCACAAGACGCGGCTGGTGCCGCGGGCGACCTCGGCGCGCAACAGCGGGTGGGTGGGCGCGTCGAGGTCTGGTGCGTCCGGCAGCAGGGCGGCGAAGTCATTGGTGAAGACGAAGGTATCGGTATAGTCGGGGTTGCGCTCGCCGTTGGCGCGCACGTTGCCCGGGCATAGGTAACAGGTCGGGTCGTAGTGCGGGCGTTCGGCTTGGGCGGGGCGGTCGGTTTGGCCTTGCCACGGGCGCTTGGTGCGGTGCGGCGACACGACGACGTAATCGCCGGTCAGCGGGTTATAGCGACGGTGTGGGTAGTCGTCTAGGATGCCCATGCGTTCGTCCTATCGGGTAAAAGGCGCGCCCCCGCCGAGGTGCGGGCGGGGGCATAAAAAAAAGGGTTAAAGGGCGGCGATGCGTGGCCGGATGTGCTGGGCGACATCGGCGGCGGTGCGCGGCTCGGGCACATCGGCCAGCAATGTCCACGACTCGACGTGATCGACGGTCGCACCTGCGTCGAGGGTGGCCAGCGGGGCAAGCGACTCGACCTCGAGCATGAAATTAATCACGAACAACTCGGCGGAACACCCCCCATCGGGGTAAGTCGCACCGGCGAGGTGCTCGAATTGCTTGACGAACAGGCGGCCATCGCGGGCATACGCCAGCCATTCCGGGGCGACCGGCGCACCGATTTTCTGGGGGGTGTCGCGGGTCGGGTCGGCCTTGAGCAGCACGGCGTCGGGCGTGAACGTCCAGCGTGGGTCGCTGAGGTCGGTGTATGCCCACAGCATCAGGTGGCTGGAGGGCAACAGGTTATCGGTGTGTGAGCCACGCGGCGGCAGGGGCAAGATGCCGGTGCCGCCAGCGGCCATGCAGGTCAACGCCCACGGGGCGACCTGCACCGCCCACGCGCCGTGGTTGGTCAGGCTGTGGGTGACGAGGACGCGGGGGCTGGCGGGGTCGAGTGAGAGATGGAGCGTCTTTTGCATGGCGGTGGTGTGCTCGACCGGCGCGCTGGCCGTCAATACGCCATCGGCAAAGGTGATGTCGATGGGCGCGTTGTCGGGGTAGTAGGTGCGCGGGTGCGCCTCGGGCGCGTGCCAGAAGCGATGCCCGCCATACAGCCGGAATTGGTCGGGCGGGGTGGCGCGGGCGGCGTCGTACAGCTCAGCCAATTCGTTGGGCTGGCCGACGAACCCATACCGTAGGATGCGCGGCCCGAAGCCACCGCTGATGACCACATCGACGATGCCGTTGCTCAAGCGGTAGCAGTTCGTCCATCCACCGTATTCGACCTGCTCGAAAGTCACCGAGGCCATGTGCGTTTGCCCTTTCGTGGCGGGTTAAATCAGGCTGACGCTGACGTGGGCGGGGGCGAGGCGCGGGGTGCTGGCGCGCACGACCACCGTGCCCGCCTCGTGGCGGCTGCGGAGGTAAACGGCGGCTTGGCCACCGACCAGCGGGAAGACCGTCTCGCCCAGCAGGTCGGCGGGCCCTTCGACATCGAGGGTGACGACGCCAACGGCATAGGTCAAAGGGTTGCCGTAGCGGTCAACGATTTTGAACACGACGCGGGTCATGTCAGCACCGTCGGCGTATAGCTCGGCGTCATCCACCGACAGCTCGAGGCGGGCAGGCACGCCGTCAGCGGCGATGCGCTGTTCGGCGACCGGCTTACCATCGACATAGCCGATGACGTGCAGGTCACCCCACGGCGCGGCGAGGCGGATATCGAGGTTGCTCATCATGATGGGCGGGTGGGGCAGGCTGGGGTAAGTGGCGCGGTCTGGCTCGAACTTGCCTTGCAGCTTGTCGCCGACGTAAGCCTCGATGTAATCGCAATTGGTCAGGACGGTGACGGGCTGGATGGTCTGGCCTTCGTCGTAGTCCCCGGCCTTCCAGTTGCAGGCGACGTGCAGCACGGGGCGGACGCTGGGCGGGGTTTGGCTGGCATAGGCATAGGCGGCGTACTTGTGCAGGCGGAAGATGTCGGAGACGCCGTGATAGCAGATGCGGTCACCCGCGCCGAATTCTTTGTGAGTGTTGTAATCGAAAGCGCACCAGCCGATGGCGCCGCTGACGCCGCCCATGGAGCGGGAGAAGTCGTTATAGGTGAAGACATCCTCGAGGAACTCGGAATTGAGGAAGAAGCGCACGCCACCGGTCGGGCGGGTCGGGTCGAGCTGGCGGGCGAGGGCGTTGGTCTGGGTGTAGAAGTCGTGATCGTCCCACGATTCGTTGATGCGGACGCCCCAGATGATGATACTGGGGTGGTTGTGGTCACGCTCAATCATGGCGCGCACGTCGCGCAGTGCCAAGCCCTTCCAGTCGTCGTCACCGATGTGCTGCCAGCCCGGGATTTCCTCGAAGACCAGCAAGCCCAGCTCGTCGCACCGGTCGAGGAAGTGGCGGGATTGGGGGTAGTGCGAGGTGCGGACGATGTTGACGCCCAACTCGTGCTTGAGGATTTCGGCGTCTTTGCGCTTGGTGGCGGTTGAGCCCCATGAGCTGCAAGCGTTGGCCGTTGAGGTAAAAGCCGTCCTCTTTGAACTGCGCCTCGCGGAACCCGAAGCGCGTCCAGCGTCGGTCGATGGTCGGGCCGTTGCCGCCGTCCATGACGTGCGTGACCAAGCGGTACAGGGTGGGCTGGTCGGGCGACCACAAGTCCGGCTTGGGCAGCGCGTCGAGGGTCAGGCTGATGGTGTGCGACTGACCGGCGGGGATGCTGACCGTGACCGGCGAGGGGGTGGCGGCGAGGGCTGGGGCGTCGGGCGAATCCTCGCGGCCATAGGCGACATACAGGCCGACGGTGCGCTCGGAGTCGCTGGCGTTGTGCAGGCGCACATCGACCTCGATGCTGGGCGAGTCGGTCAGGACGTGGCGCGGCTTGACGAACACGTTATCAATATAGACCGGCTCGACGTAATGGAGGGTGACCTCGCGGTAGATGCCGCCGAACACCAGATAATCGACGGTGTGGCCGAAGGGTGGGATGTCCTTACGCTCGGTCGAGTCGAGGTGGACGGTCAGCAGGTTTTCGCCGATTTCATCGACATATGGGGTGAGGTCGAGGGTGAAGGGGGTGAAACCGCCGCGGTGCTCTGGGAAGGTGTGGCCGTTGAGCGTGACGGTGGCGGCAATCATGGCGCCTTCGAACTCGACCAGCAGGCGTCGCCCGCGCAAGGCCTCGGGCAGGGCAAAGCGCTTGCGGTAGGTCGAGACGAATTGGTGCTCGGCATCGTCGAAATTGTGATAGGGGAGGATCACGTTGCTGTGGGGCAGGGTGACCGGCACGAACCCGTCGTCTGACAGGCCATGAGCCACGTTCTGCGCACAATACGACCAGCCCTGATTGAACGGGTAGGCACTTCGCATGGGGGTTTATCCTGTGGTGTGGTGTCGTGCAGACTCGACAAGCTGGAGGGGCGGGCAAGGCCACCCCTCCAGTGTTGGACGGAGTATAGCGGATGTGCGGCCTTACTTGCCTGAGCCGAGGGTGAGACCCTGAATGAAGTAGCGCTGCAAGAAGGTGAAGACGAACAAGGTGGGGACGGTGGACAGCAACGCACCGGCGGTGATGACCGGCCAGTCGGTGGTGTATTGGCCGCGCAGGGTGGCCAAGCCCGCCGTGACGGGCAGCAGGTCTTGCTTGTTGACCAAAATCAGCGCCCAGATGTAGTCGTTGAACACCCACGTAAACTGGAGGGTGGCCAGCGAGGCCATGGCGGGCAAGCTAAGCGGCAGCATGATGCGCCAGTAAATCTTGAACTCGTTACAGCCGTCCACGCGGGCGGCCTCGAAGATTTCGCTGGGGACGGTACGCATGAAGTTGCGGAGCACGAACACGCAGAAGCCCATCTGGAAGGTGGTATGGATGGCGATGAGGGCGATGTAGGTGTTGTAGATGCCCAAATTCTTGACCAGCAGGAAGACCGGCAGGAGCAAGATTTGGAAGGGCAGCATGGTGCCGGCCACGAACATGAAATAGATGGGCAGGTTGAGGGCGAACTTGAAGCGCGCCAGCGCATAGGCGGTGAGCGACGACAAGAACAACATGCCAATCAGCGAGGGGATGGTGACGATGAAGCTGCTGACCAAGTATTGGCTGACGCGAGCCGATGTCCACGCCTCGACGAAATTATCGAGGCTGATGGTGCTGGGGATACTCCAGAAGCCGTTGAGGGTGATGTCGTCCATGGTGCGGACGGCGGTGAGGAGGGCTGCGAAGATGGGGATGAGCCAGAAGACGGCCAAGACGGTCAAAAAGACGTAGGTGATGGCCGAGCGGACGGTGCCCTTGCGTTTGGACTCGGGCTTGGCCACGGGCGGGATGTAGGGCAGGGTTTGGGCGGGGGATGTCGTCGCCATGATGCGCCTCCGATTAGTATTCCAGCTCGTCTTTGAGGGTGCGGTACAGGTAGATGGCGATGAAGACCAGTGACAGGCCGAAGATGACGACCGCGATGGCACCGGCGAAGCCCATCTTGTAGTTTTGGAAGGCCTCGTT